>CAZTJJ010000021.1:4869-20880 GCA_964614065.1 uncultured Thermotogae bacterium | reverse complement strand
GCCCGGGCAGAGTCACCCGGGCTGCACAATTGGTAGAGCGGGTCACCGCACCCGCGTTATTCGTGTATCAAATAACCCGATAGGCATGGCTTTCTGGTCTTGCTGTTGACTAAGTTTGAAGTGTTGGATATTTATCTTTGGTGAAAAAACACGTTGCATTTACCAAAGGACAGATGAAACATTTATACCTTTCACAACACCGGCCCTAGAAAGGACCGCCTATCGAAGAGGATGATTAGATCGACCAAAGGACAAATGAAAACACTTTTACCTGTCACAACACCGGCCCTAGAAAGGATCGCCTATCGATAATGATGATTATTTGTCAAAAAAACAGAGTGTTGTCAAACGATAGCCGGGGGTTTCGACCCCCGGTGTTCTGCAGGGTTGAAGCCTATCGATAATGAGTAATGCCCGGGCAGAGTCACCCGGGCTGCACAATTGGTAGAGCGGGTCACCGCACCCGCGTCAGCCACTTGTTAATCGTTCAACAGGTCGGAGATTTCAAAGTTTTCCAAGCGTTCTTCCTCTTCGGCGGTTTTTAGTGCTTTTAATAGTTCATCTAGTTCCCCTTCTAGTATGGCTTCAAGGTTGTGGGTAGTGAAGTTAATTCTGTGGTCGGTGACCCTGTTTTGTGGAAAGTTGTAAGTTCGAATCTTTTCACTTCTTTGACCTTGGCCGATTTGCCCTCTTCTTTTGCTGTCTCTTTTTTCTACCTGGGCTTGCTCTATTTTCTCCTTGTATCTGGATCTAAGTACTCTCCAGGCTTTTTTTCTATTTTTATGCTGGGAGCTTTCGTCCTGACAGGTTACCACTATGTCAGTTGGCTCGTGTGTCAATCTTACTGCCGAGTCCGTAACGTTTGCATGCTGGCCCCCAGGACCTGACGATCGGAATGTATCTACTCTAACTTCGCTTTTATCTATCTCAACATCTACCTCTTCTGCTTCAGGGAGGACTGCTACTGTTGCTGTTGAGGTATGGATACGTCCCGAGGATTCGGTTTCCGGTACGCGCTGAACGCGGTGAACACCACTCTCGTATTTGTATTTACCGAATGCTCTTTTTCCCTCTATTGCTATGGAGACCAGCGTGAATCCACCGATGGAAGTTGGACGGTTCTCGAGAGTTTCAACTTCAAACCCCTGTTTGTCGGCGTACTTGGAATATAATCTTAGCAAGTCAGCAGCGAACAAGGCAGATTCGTCACCGCCAGCCCCGGCCCTTATTTCAAGGATTGCGTTTTTCTTATTTTCTTCGGATTCGGGAATGAGTAAATTTCTGATTTCGTTTTGTAGCTTATCTCTTTTCTTTTCGTTTTCAGCTAGTTCTTCCCTAATTAGTTCTATCATATCTTCGTCTTCTTCCGCTTCCAACATTTCCTCGTTTTCTTCAATGTGATTAGTAACTTCCTTTAGTTTTTTGACCTTTTTCAGGATTTCTTTAACCTTAGCATACCGTTGTGATACTTGTTGATACTGATTGCTCTCGATTACGTCCGGGTTGCCCATCTGTTGTTCAAGTTTTTCATATTCTTCTCTAATTTTTGGCAACTCTGATAGTATATCTAGCATAAGCTCAACGCCCCTCGGCAAATACTACTTACAGATAACCTAGTTTTTCATCAAAACGAGACCCAATTGCTCAACTCAGGTTACTTAACTGAGAAATGAATTTCAACAGAACCGCATTGATGTCTGCCTGGCTCTAGAGTTCCGATATTGAAAATTTTAGATTTGTAGCATCTTGAGAGAAAAAAGGATATGCTGCACAATATATTGGTTGTTTCGTCTATCTGTGGAGGGGCTTGTATCCTGCAGGAGGGGTAAAGTGAGTTTGACGAAATTATTTCACCCTTCGACTGTTGCAGTTATTGGGGCGAGCAGACAAGAGGGGCACATTGGCCGAGAAGTATTACTAAACTTGATGGATAGCTTCTGCGGTAAAGTATTCCCTATTAACCCAAAAGCTGAACGACTTGAAGGGTTAAAATGTTATGGTTCTATAACTGAAGTTCCCGAGTGCGTTGATTTGGCCGTTATTGCTGTTCCCGCAAAGATCGTGCTTGACGTTCTTCAAGAATGTAACGAAGCTAATGTAAGCAACGTAATCGTTATAAGTGGCGGTTTTAAAGAGATTGGTGAGAAAGGACGCGAGCTGGAGCAGCAGATTGGAGACTTTGCTAGGGATAAAGGTATTAACATGATTGGGCCGAATGCTATCGGAGTAATTTCCACCGGGTCGAATCTGAATGCTACTTTTGCTCAAGAAATGGCATTGCCCGGCAATATTTCATTTATGAGTCAAAGCGGAGCTTTCTGTACAGCTGTCTTGGATTGGGCAAATGAGGTCGGACTGGGATTTAACCACTTTGTTTCGCTCGGTAATAAGGCCGTGCTTGATGAGGTAGATTTAATTAGGGAATGGGATTCCGATTGTAATACCGACGTCATACTTGGGTATTTGGAGGGAATTGACCGAGGAAGGAAGTTTATCGAAACGGCCAAGAACGTGACTCAGACCACTCCGATCGTGCTAGTTAAATCCGGAAAGACCAAGGGCGGAGCAAGTGCCGCTGCCTCCCATACTGGAACGATTGCGGGGAGTGACAATGCTTACGGTGCTGCCTTTGAACAGAGTGGAGTTATTCGAGTGGACACTATCGAGGAATTGTTTGATTTTGGCACAATTTTAGCCCAGCAGTCCCCTCCTGAAGATCGTAAGGTGGGGATTGTAACCAACGCCGGCGGGCCCGGTGTCATAGCGGCTGATGCTCTTGAGACGTACGATTTAGAATTGGCCCAGTTTAGTGATGAAACTTTGGATAAGTTAGGTGAGTTTTTGTCTCCGTTAGCCACACGGAAAAATCCGATTGATATAACAGGTAAGGCCGACGAAGATGATTATCGTCAAGCGTTAAATTCTGTTATTGAGGACGGCGAAGTTAGCTCTGTGTTAGCTTTGTCCGCTCCGGCGGCGATATTTTCCTATCCTAAAATCGCAGAGATTCTTTCGAATGCCCGCGATACAATTGATAAACCTATCGTGGGAGCTTTAATGGGAGGAAAGCTCTCGGCGGAGGCACAGAAAAGCCTAAAAGAAGCGGGCGTCCCCAACTATTTCGATCCAGGAAGAGCAGTGCGTGCGTTGTCTGCCTTAGTTAAGTATGGAGATATACGGAAAAGGAAATATGAACCTATAAAATCACTGATCCCAGAAGATGAAGTTATAGAAAAGAAGGTGTCTGAGTTGGTTGGCAAGAATGGCAAGATGATTGGACTCGAGGGATTGAGTATACTGGAGGATCTTGGTATACCCGTAGTCGAGTCACAAATTGCTCGCTCCTCTTCCGAAGCAAAACAGATCGCCCAAAAATATTCTTCTCCAGTGGTTTTGAAGATTGAATCGCCGGACATAATTCATAAATCTGACATAGGCGGAGTGAAAGTCGGCGTAGAACCCGATCAGATATCTTATGAATACGATAGAATGGTAGACAGAGTAAGGCGTAACTTTGAAGACCCCGATATGGAAATAGAAGGCGTTAGAATACAAGAAATGGTGGACGGAAAAGAGATTATTGTTGGAGTAAATCGGGATCCTCAGTTTGGTCCTTTGGTAATGTTTGGCCTTGGCGGTATTTACGTGGAATTGCTAAAAGATGTTTCTTTTAAGGTCGCCCCTGTTTCCGAGTTGGAAGCAAAGGAGATGGTTGAGTCCATAGATGCTTACCCGGTTTTAAAGGGGGTTCGTGGAGGATCACGAGTCGACATAGATGGTATAGTCGAAATTATACAGAGAGTATCACAGTTTGCAGTCCGATTACCACAAATCTGTGAACTTGATCTAAACCCGATTATCGTGAATGCTGAGGGGGCGAGAGTAGTAGATCTGAGAATGAGGTTGTCTCGATAAACCTTTTTAAACTTTTAAATATTGACACAATTCTCGAATTATATTATAATACAACAGAGGTTAGTCAAAATGAATAACGAACAAGTTAGTTTACGACAAGTTGAAATAGTGTTTAAAGCACTAGCGAGCACTCAAAGACTTAACATCTTTTCTCTAGTCTGTGAGCACGAAAACATCTGTGCCAAGGAAATATCTCAAAAATTAGAACTGAGCCAGCCCGACATTTCGTATCATCTATCGAAGTTGACTCAGGCAGGTGTATTAGAAAAGAGCAAAGATGGAATTAAGCACTGCTATGATCTGAATAACGAGTTGCTGGAAAATATTGGCGTAAGGCCAAAAGTGCTACTAAACATTACCAGGAGGTGACCGCCAATGGGTGATCACGACATTACAATTTACACTACACCTAGTTGTCCTTATTGCAATGCTGCTAAAGATTATTTTGATGAAAACGATGTAGGATATACAGCTTATGACGTTTCTCAAAATCGGGAAAAGGCAGTCGAAATGATCGAAAAATCTGGGCAGCGAGGCACGCCGGTTATAGACATCGATGGTGACATAGTCATCGGGTTTAATAAAGAAAAGATTAACTCTTTAATTGCTTAACTAATAAAATTAGAAAGATGGCCGATAAGCCCATCTCCTTTGAGATGGGCTTTTTTATTTAACTTCTCTTACTGGCTTCTTGTAGTTTGATTCCATTTGCAATTATGGGGGCCTCTTCCCGTGATTAGATCAAGCTAGCAGGTTTAAAATCCCTTGCCTGAGATAACGTTTTTGGGGACGTATGACGCTTGAGGTTAGACTACAGTAGGGAATTGTAACTTGGTGGGTTGAATGGGGCGCGGCTATTCTGGTATAATCTTTTCGCCTTCGAGCAATCCTGGGCAACTATCTTTATCAACTTATACGAGTTTGCATTAAGCAGAGTGAGAGGAGGAGAAGATGTGGAACTCTTAACGATGAAGGAGCTTTTAGAAACGGGTGTACATTTTGGACATAGAACTCAGCGCTGGAACCCGAAGATGAAGAAGTACATCTTCATGGAAAGAAAAGGTATTCATATAATTGATCTCGAAACCACACAAGAGTTGTTTGAGGAAACTTATGACTTTTTACTTGATCAGGTTCGGAAAGGCGCTGAAATACTTTTTGTTGGTACCAAGCGCCAGGTTCAAAATATAATTGAGAAACAAGGGAAACGGTGTGGGGCTCACTACGTGAATCATCGTTGGTTGGGCGGAACCTTGACCAACTTTGACACGATCCGAGATAGCGTAAATCGAATGATCAAACTAGAACAGATGTCGAAAGATGGAACTTTTGACCAGTTGCCGAACAAAGAAGTAGTAAAACTACGCCGTGAGCTTAAGAAAAAGAAACGCAATTACGACGGAATTCGGGATATGGATACACCACCGGACATTCTATACGTAATTGATCCTGAGACGGAGAAAATAGCAGTTCACGAGGCAAGAATCCTCGGAATACCGGTAATTGCAATCACTGACACCAATTGTGATCCGGATTTAGTCGATTATCCCATCCCTGGCAACGATGACGCAATTAAAGCGACGAGGCTGCTGACCTCGAGGTTGGCAGATGCAGTTATAGAAGGAAGAGAAGGTGCTGACCGTTCCTCCGAGCAGCCGGAAGCTTCTGAAGAGGAAGTTGAGGAAGAGGAAGAAGTAGAATCCACGGAAGCAGAGCTTGAAGAGGAGAAAACTGAAGAAGAGCAAGTTGAATCAGATATTGAGGAGACCGAAGAAGTGTCAGAGGAAGAAGGTGAATTGGAAGAGCAACAGGAAGTAGAACAAGCGGACGAGATCGAAAGTGAAGAAGAAGTATCTGAAGAAGTTGAGGAAGAGGAAGTTGAGGAAGAGGAAGAAGCGGATATGAGTGATGAGCCAGCTGAACCAGAAGTTGAGGAAACCGCGACGTAAGCTGGATCGCGATTAATTCAATTGAGGAGGATATTTTAATGGTTGTAACTACTGAAGAGATAAAGAAACTTCGAGAAGAAACGGGTGTGGGTATAATGGACTGTAAGCGCGCGCTCGAGGAAGCTGACGGGGATATGGAAAAGGCGAAACAGTCATTGCGAGAGCAGGGAATGGAAATGGCAGAAGGAAAGTTGGAATCCGGAGAAGGACGCATTGGTTCTTATGTTCACCATGATGGAAAAGTTGGTGTGTTAGTTGAAGTGAAGAGCCAAACTGACTTTGCAGCTAATAGTGAGGAGTTTCAGGATTTTGTGAACACCCTGGCAATCCAGATAGCGGCGGCATCTCCGCAATATATATCTAGGGAGGATGTCCCGGAAGACGTGGTGACTGAAGAAGAGGAAATATATCGTAAACAGGCGGAAAAAGAAGGAAAGCCTGACCATGTTATTGATAATATTATTAAAGGAAAGCTGAATAAATTTTACGGTGAGATCTGCTTGCTTGAACAGGAGTCGGTGAGAGATTCCGATAAGACGATTGAAGAAATTCTGGGCGAGTTGTCTGTTCAAGTGAACGAGGAGATTCAGGTCAGTAGGTTCACTCGCTTTGAGATATCAGACGATTCTCAGGTAGAAGAGTAGGATATTCAAGTGCTAGCTCAGCTAACAGAACTTTTTTATTCACACTATCCAAGAAGTTGAAGCCAAAAGACGATCCCCCGAGAATAGTAAAACCCTCCCGAATATTACTGAAAGTATCCGGTGAGGGGTTAGGGGCTGATGGTCTCCCTCTTCACGAGGCTTCAATTGACTTTATTCTACAACAAATAGTTGATGTACGGGAAGTTTTTTCTATACAGATCGCCCTTGTAGTCGGTGGTGGCAATATTCTTCGTGGTGCGCAGCAGACTATGCTTGGCAGGACAACGGGCGATTTCGCCGGAATGGTGGCGACGATAATCAACGGCCTGGCGTTGAAGGATAAATTACAATCTCTGGGAGTAACGGCTTCTCTTCAGTCTGCCTTGCCAATGGACCAGCTTGCAGATCCTATCTTGCCTGACAGAGCTTTGTCTTCTTTACATGACGGTGGTGTGGTAGTGTTTGTAGGTGGTACGGGTAATCCTTACGTTACAACCGACAGTGCCGCTGCCATAAGGGCTGGTCAAATTGATGCAGATCTTATCCTAAAAGGAACTAACGTACGTGGGGCGTTTACTGCTGATCCAGCGGAGGGGAATGCAGAGTTTATTCCATCTATTTCTTATCGTGAATTGTTTCGGAGGCAACTGGAAATAATAGATCTTTCTGCAGCTAAGATCGCTCAGGAGTCCGGGATCCCTATGGTAATCTTTGATTTGTCTAAGGAGAATGCACTATCGAATATTGTTGAAGGAAAGAAAGTAGGCTCATATGTTTACCCCGAAAGTTCGGATAAGTAACCAGTAGTCACTCTTGGGACGATAAGTAATTCTAATATGAGTTTTTGTTAGTTCTAATCTCTTTTTCTCTTATCTTTGTACATTTTCTGGTCTGCTTCCTTGAGTGTTTCTTCTACGTCTCTACCCTGGTTGGGACTCCAGTGAGCTGCACCTATGGCCAGCGTGAGGGGGAAGTCAAGCAGATCGGAGTGCTCATTCCAGCGAGTTAGTTTTTCCTTTAATCTGGTCACCAAGTTTTTGGATTCGCTATTTGTTTCGGGCATCATGATTAGGAACTCATCACCGCCGTACCTTACTACTGTATCAGCGCTTCTGACGTTTTCTTTTAGTAACTTGGCTATCTCTTCGAGCACTTTGTCACCTATTTGGTGGGAGTAACGATCGTTTATTTCCTTGAATCGATTAATATCCATCATTATAAAGGCCAGCGGTTTGTCATAACGATTGGCTTGTTCTATTTCTTTGTTCAGGGTTTCGTTGAAATAGCGACGGTTATACACTCCCGTTAAAGGATCATGAATAGCTTGTTGGCGAAGTTTCTCTTCAAGTCTTATGCGTTTTATCTCTTCGTTGAGATGACCGGCGAGGATTTCTGCCAGTTCAATATCCCCCTCGCTAAACTGATTGATTTTTTTTGAAGATGCTTGAAATACACCAAGGTCGCCAATTGGAACGCTCATAAATGCTCGTAGTCCCGGATCTTCTGGATTTGCTGCTTCTATTTCTCTCAGGTCGTCTCCCCAGATCGTTTTACCCTCTGTTAAAGTTTTACCTGCCAAAGCTTCGTCTTTACCGTAGACGGGAAGGTCGCTTTCATTCAGCTTTGTTGCGGCTACCGGGGTGAGCTTCTCGTCGCGTAGGACATAGATGAGACTTATGTCAAATCCCAGGACCTTCTCGGTGACTTCTAGTGTAGTGTTATAGAGCTCGTTCTCAGTTTCGCAGGATTGGAATCGATCTACTGCGTTGTGTAATTGTTTTAATCTCTCCCTTTCAGTATGTAGCTTTTCCTCCGCCTGTTTACGCTTTGTGATGTTCCTTATGCTAACTAAGATCCTCTCCTCTCCTTTTATTTCTATAATCCTTCCTTGAAGTTCTATTGGCACTTTTGTGCCGTCCTTGTGCAGATTGATTGTTTCAAGTGGTTCTCCTTCTTGTGTGGCGTGATCTATTTGGTCGGGGAGAAATGCAGGCTCTCCATTTGGAACAAGGTCATGGACGCACATGTTTAAGAGTTCTTCTTTCTTGTAACCCAAAAGCTGGCAAGCTTGATCGTTTACGCTAAGTATGTGACCTTCTAGGTCCTCCATGAACAGCGCTTCGGGTAACTCATCTAACAATTTATCCGGGTCGATAGTTGAGAAAGGCACTTGGACCTCCTGGGATGCCTTGTCTTGGTTAGGAGTCATTATTTTGTTGATCTTCTGGCTAGTCTCCTGGCTTAAATATTTTACCGGTTATTTCGTGCATTGATCAACGTTAGTTTTCCTTATCGAGTATAAATCAGAAACGTCTCGGTCGGCTAGGTATATTGCGGTATCACCGAATTTTCCGACCTTGTCCACCTCGCGAAAAAGATAGTGGCTTCATTATCTGTTACTTCCCCAGAATCCTTCTAACCATAATCGAAGTTTGATGGAAAAACCAGTTTGAAGTTCACCTGGCCGCGAAAAATATTTGACTTGAAGATCGTTAACAAACAGATAAGTGTGATACATATTTGCAAATGTTGGCGGTATAAATTAAAGTGGCTTTTAGCCAATTTGACCGGTTCTACTATGTTGATAGAAAGACCAGGTGAACCGTAAGGTAAATTGTGTAAGAGTTGAGTGCTGGGCATAGGTCGCGAAAGGGGCTTGGGTTATTCAGTTAGGTTTAATCCACTGGGTGAAGGTGTATAAGTAATATTATAAAGGCAAAGTGGTTTAGCCTTTCAACTTAGAGGTTATGGGCGCGAGAGTAAATCGCACAGATTAAGTTTTAGTAGGTCAAGAATTAAATATGGTTCACGATAATATTAAAGGAGGTAGTTATGGCAGCAATTGAATTGGAAAAGGCAGGCGATACACAGATATTTGTGTTAGCAGAAGATTATGCTGGGTATGGAGGTTCATGTTACGCTCAGCATGGCATTTCTTTTCTCATACGGATCAAAGAGACGGAGGACAAGAGTTGGGACATATTATTCGATACAGGTACTGATGCAACACCTATCTTTCATAACGCAGAAATCCTCGAGGTCGGATTGGAGGATGTAGAAACGGTTGTACTTTCCCATTGCCATTACGATCATACCGGGGGTCTTATTGAAATTCTAAAAAAAATCGATAACGACCGCTTACCTGTAGTTGCTCATCCCCAGCTATTTCGGGCTAACCTCTCAGCTGATCCCCATCTCAGGCACGCCGGTGTAAGGGGTGATCTGAAAAGAGAGGTCGAGGAGCTTGGGGCTATGTGGATCCTTACCAGGGACCCTTTGAAATTTAGTAAAGGAGTTGTCACTACCGGGGAAATAGCTCTGGAGGATAGAGTGGAGTACGAAAAGTCGAAGAGGTCCAAGTTTTACACCGTAGATGATGGCAAATTGGTGGAAGATAACATGTTAGACGATACCTCTTTAATGATTAATACTCAAAAAGGACTCGTAGTGGTTACAGGCTGTTCGCATGCAGGTATAGTGAGTATTGTTAAAAAATGTAAAGAAATATCCGGCTTTGATCGAGTAAAAGCTGTTATAGGTGGTTTCCATTTAATTAATGCCGATCGCGACAGAATAAGTAAAGTGGCCGCCGGGTTGAAGGATCTAAATGTTGAAAAGGTGTATACAGGCCACTGTACTGGGTTAACAGCTGAAGGTATGCTTCAGGAGGATTTTGGAGAGAATTTCGATAAGTTGCAGTGTGGAAAAATTATAGAGTTTTGAATACCCACCATCGTTTCGGTTTAAAAAGAGGCGATTAAGGATGTTTGGTTCCAGTTTCGCGATCTATTTTTGCCGTGACACGCCCACTCACTGGCATGTGGGTTAGAAGATTATGGTGCCCGTAGAGTGCCCAAACTCAACTTTACTTCGGTTATTATTTGGATTGTCACGGGAGAGGGGTGTTTGCTATACGAATTGAAGCAAAATTGTGGTTATACTTTACAATTTTTCTAGCTGCTTGACATCCTTCCTATGATCTTTATAATAACTTGTAGGACGTCTGACGACTATGTAGATCGTCAAGCTTAACGAATCAGGAGGCGTGAGTTACTCAAGATCTAGTAAAACTGTCATGACCGAAAAATTCACTAAAGATGAAGTAGTAGATTATATTCAAACTAAGATTAGGGAAGGCAAACTGGAACCAGGTGATAAACTGCCTTCAGAAATGCTCCTTTCCAAAAGGTTAAATATCAGTAGGGCATCTTTAAGAGAGGCTTTACAGAAGTTGGAAACAGTTGGATTAATTGAGATTAAACATGGAAAGGGCAGCTTTATCTCCTCAAGTCCGTGTTTAAATGCTTTCCAAAACTTTATCCCTCCGTTAGTCATTTCCAATAACCATGACGTACTTAAATTGCTGGAGGCCAGGCGTTTTGTGGAAATTGGTACAGCGAGGTTAGCTGCTGAAAACACCAGCGTGGAGGATCATGAGCGGCTGCGAAAATATATCGGTGCGATGGAAGGAGCTCTAGACGATGAAAACGTGGATAAATTTCTGCAAAATGATCTGAATTTCCATTTAAAAATTGCCCAGGCTTCTGGTAACGAAATTTTGCACAAGCTTTTACAAGCCCTGCGAGTTTCCATGGTTAAAGAGTTAAACGTCATTATGAAAGTGCCAGGGATGCCTGAGTTTTCATTGCATTATCATAAAAAGATTTTCACTGCTATCGAAGAGGAAGATGAGCAAAAAGCCGGCAGAGAAATGGATGAACATTTACTGAACGCTAAAGAAATGTTTGAAGAATCAGTAAAGCAGGTAGAATATCAGACGTAAATTTCTATTGCAAATGAGGGGGGTGATAGGACAGAGAACTAAACGGTCGATTATCTTGTAGTTCAGTTGAGATCCATTTTTATCCAAATTACCCGATGAGGTGAAAACATGAGGACGAAAGCACGTTCAATTCTAATCGGCTTGCTTTGTACGGTAGTTGTTCTCAGTATGTTTGGAGGCATAACAATCGCAGATGAAAAACCTGCGAAAATCGGAATAGTCTTACCTTTTACAGGTAACACAGGTTGGGTCGGTCTATCCCTTCCAGCACTCAAAATGGCTGTAGAAGACGTTAATGCTGCTGGAGGAGCTGCTGGCCATCCCATTAGTTTGATCGTAACTGACACGGAAACTACTACTTCAGGTGCAGTGAGTGGGGCGAAAAAAGTGTTGGGTTCCGGAGCTATAGCGATTGTAGGCCCTACTTCTCTTACCATTCGTTCCGTCATGCCTATTGCAAGAGATGCTGGTGTGGTAGAGATTTCTCCAACTTCAGGAACGACCGCACTGGATACCCAGGGTGGAGAATATATTTTCAGAACTGTCTCCTCCGATACGGTAATGGGGTCTGGTATGGTCCAAAAGGCAAGAGAACTTGGTGCGGAGACCGCAGCTTTGTTCTTCAATATTACGGAAGGAGCTGCAAGCGTTCGAGGAGTAATACGGAAGGGTTGTCAAGTAGCAGGCATCGACATAGTAGGTGAAGTTGAATGGACTCCCGGGCAGGCGTCTTATCGTTCTGAACTTCTCAGTGCGCTTAAGAATAGCCCTGATGTGGTCTTCTTCGAAACAGGGCCTAAGGACGGAGGCGTTATCTTTAAACAGTGGAGGACCCTGGGTGTGGCTCCTAACGCTACATGGATTGGGACGGACTATGTGAATGAACCGCTTCTTAAGGCCTCGTGGCCGGATTCGAAGGGTGCGTTCGGTGTTCTGGCAGGACCGTTGCTCACCGACAGATTTAAGGCTTGGAAAGATCGGTTAGAAGAATACCGGGGCAAGAAGGGCATCCCCACATTCTCGACAAACGGATGGGATGCCATGAATATTATCGCCCTTGCTATTGAGGCAGCGGGAGAACCCATCAAGGAAGGAATAAAGGCGAATGTTAGAAAAGTAGCGAATCCACCTGGTGTAAAGGTTACGACATTTGCTGAAGGTAAGGAAGAACTTGCAAAAGGCAACGACATAGATTATATCGGTCTTGCAGGTGCGCAGGACTTCAACAAATATGGCGATGTTATTACTACTTTGCAGGTAGCGACATTCGACAATCCGGACGAGCGGTCAAGAATTACCGCTTATACACAGGAAGACGTCGGTGATATTTACAAAGGAGTACTCGAACTGCGGAAGAAAGAACGCGAAGAGGAAGAAGAATAAAAAAAGAGGAGTTCTTATAGACAGGTAGGCTAGTCCATGGCCTACCTGTCTTATATACCATGATTGGCTATTATATCAGTTTTGGATTGATAAGTGGTGCAATATACGCGGTGGCAGCGGTTGGGTTATCGTTGCTGCTTCGTACTACCGGGTTTAGATTCCTGGCTTTCGGTGATACTATGACTGCTGGTGCTTTTATTGCCTATGTGTTTAACGCTCAAATGGGGCTAAATGTCTATCTTTCGATGGGATTAGCGGCTGTGGCAACCGGGTTCATCGGTATTCTTCTTTATTGGATAGTATTCAAAGGCTTTAAGGGCGCCAGAATGGCTACGATGTTGATACTGACAGTTGCGCTGGCTTTCATTATTAGAAACTTTTTGTTATTGATTTGGGGACCTTATCCGGTTAGGTTAAAGTACGCCACCGTAGCGTCTTTTAACGTCGGTCCTCTTTTCTTTAATTGGCCTCAGATTATAATAATTCTAATTTCCCTCTTCGTAATGATCGCATTTTACATAATTATGACTTTTACCCGTGTGGGGAAGGGAATAAGGGCAGTAGGTGATGATCCGGATCTTGCTCAGATTAGAGGTATAAGTAATTGGAAAGTGATGACCTGGGCCTGGTTTATCTGTATAGGTCTGGCGGGTTTATCCGGCACGATGTTAGGAATGATGGGTGCAGTCAATCCCGCAATGGGTTTTCAGATATTGTTACTTGCTTTCTCTGCAATGATTCTAGGGGGAATAGGGAATCCTTACGGGGCAGCAATTGGCGGTTTTATTATTGGTTTATTCAGTGAATTGACGGCTGCGGTGGGCTTGGCAGAGTACAAGATTGCTGCGGCTTATCTGCTTATGGCGATAGTTCTTCTCGTAAGGCCAAAAGGCTTATTCCCCGCTAAGTGATGTGATTTAGTATGATTACATTTTTGGTATTAACCTTTGCATTGATATTTACTTACGCGTTTGCTGGATACATGTTTAACATCCACTACGGTTTTACCGGCCTTATCAACCTGGGAATTGCTGGCTTCTTTGCTCTAGGGGCATATACGACGGCCATCCTCACTACTCCTCGGACTGAGACCACCTTCGCGGGAGAAACTTATCAAGTAGGGTTCGGGGTGCCTGTTTGGGTAGGAATTATTGCCGCAGCTTTAGTTGCTTCTCTGGTAGCCCTGATTGTGGGAATCATCGCTCTCCGGTCAGTGACCGGTGAGCATCTGGCTATTATGACGTTGGGGTTTGCCGAAATAATTAGGTTTATAGCCATAAATGAAAGCTGGTTGACCAGGGGTCCAATGGGCATAATGGATATACCGCGGCCCTTTTCGAACGTATGGCAGGGTATTCCTTATATCTTAATACTTTTGGGTGTCTTGCTCTTCATTTATTTTATCAGCGAAAGGCTCAGGACATCACCGCTGGGTCGAGTCCTACGGGGTATTCGGGCCGATGACCTGGCTGTTGAATCTCTCGGAAAGAATATTCTTTACTTTCGTCTGGTGAGCTTTGCTACTGGCGCCGCTTTTGGTGGGCTAGCTGGGGCATTCTGGGCTCACTTCACGGGAGCAATTCAACCTCAAGACTTTTCCACAACTTTGACCTTTTTGGTGGCTTCGTCGGTGATTGTAGGTGGAGAAGGTAACAATCGTGGAGTCATGCTGGGGACGGCGACTGTGATCGGTTTACTGTATCAAGCTCCGCGGTTTCTGCCAAAGATTGGTAACCCTTGGACTATTCCTTCCGCCCGTTTCATCGTAATAGGGATATTAATAGTCTTAATACTTCGGTTCAGGCGAGAGGGCCTTATGCCGAAACAGTTAGTTAGGATAGAGCAGGAGGAGTCCTGATGTCAATACTTGAAGCAAAGAATGTCGTAAAGACCTTTGGTGCTTTGAGAGCAGTTGATAATTTTTCTTTGGACCTTGAGGAAGGATCTATTGTCGGCCTTATTGGCCCCAACGGTGCAGGGAAGACGACCTTCTTTAGCACGGTGATGGGTATACACAAACCTGACCAGGGAGAGATTCGGTTAAAAGGAGATCGAATAGAGGGATTAAGGCCTTGGCAGATTTCTAGAAGGGGTTTAGTGAAAACATTCCAGATTCCCAGGGCGTTGAAGAATTTAACTGTACTGGAAAACATGATGATACCTCCAAGAAACCAGGCGGGAGAAAATTTCGTCCGGGCCATACTCAGAGGGAAGAAGGTTCAAGAGCGAGAAAAACAGGTCCTGAATAAAGCACTTAGTTTGTTACAAGAGGGAGGATTATACGATAGAAGGAATGACGACACATCTGAACTCAGCGTCGGACAATCAAAATTATTGGAAGTCACTCGAGCACTAATGACTGACCCGGACGTTCTCCTGCTGGACGAGCCGACAGCTGGCACCACTACTGAAGAGACCAAGCCCATAATGGAGTACATTCAACGTTTAAATGTTGAGAAAAATATCACTTTTTTGGTTGTGGAGCATAAGATGGGGGTAATAATGAATCTGTGCCAGGAAAGGATCGTCGTCCTCGTAAACGGTCAACATTTTGCCGAAGGCACCGCTACGGAGATTCAGGGTAACGAGGAAGTCAAGGAAGTTTATTTAGGGAAAGGTACCTAAAAATGAGTCTAGAAGTAAAAGAACTGAATGCTGGTTATGGAGATATGGTGGTTTTGAAGGGCATTAATGTAAAGGTGGAAGACGGTGAACTGGTGGTAGTTATCGGTCCGAACGGGGCAGGAAAAACGACACTGCTTCGCTCGATTTTCAACATGGATATGGTTACGACATTTGAGGGAGAAGTAATTTACAATGGCGTCAATTTGCTGATGAGGAGTCCCTCCAGGATCGTGGAGAGTGTCGCTTTTATGCCTGCAGGTTCCAACGTCTTTCCCTCGCTCACCGTTAGAGAAAATTTGGAGATGGCAAGAGTAGATCTAAGCGCTGATTTCGACAGGAAGCTCCAGGAAATCTTTGAGCTGTTTCCTCGAGTGGAAGAAAGACAAAAGCAAAAAGCAGGAACCCTGAGTGGCGGGGAAAAGCAGATGCTGGCAATGAGTTGCGCTTTAGTTCCGGACCTGGACCTTTTGTTGTTCGATGAACCTAGCGGCGGCCTTCAGCCCAATCTCGTGGATATGCTTTTTGACAGTATCAAAAGTATACACGATCTTGGTAAAACTATTCTCCTGGTTGAACAGACCGCAAAAGAGGCTTTAGAGAGAGCCGATGAAGGTTACGTGCTGGAAAGTGGAGAGATTGTACTATCAGCGTTGGCTGATGAGTTGCTAGGGAACGAAGAGATTGCTGAGCGCTACCTCGGTGTATAGATTTT
>CAZTJJ010000021.1:0-4769 GCA_964614065.1 uncultured Thermotogae bacterium | reverse complement strand
TAGTTTTGATAACCAAGGAGTGTTGTGATGTCTAAACGATACATCGTTCTGATAAAGCAGGTTCCCGATATGGACCAGGTAGAATTCGATTATGAAGAAGGTAGAATAGACAGGTCCTCGGCCCCTCTTGAACCCAATCCATTTGACTTGAATGCTCTAGAAGAGGCAGTCAAGTACAAAGAAGAGATTGGGGGCGAAGTGGTGGCAATCAGCATGGGGCCAGAGCAGGCGGAATCGACATTAAAGGATGCACTGGCTAGAGGAGCTGATGGAGGAGTTTTGTTGAATGGTAGAGAGTTTGTGGGATCGGATACGTGGGCTACTTCCATGGCACTGGGACATGCAATTGATACTGTTGGAGATTATGATCTCATCTTTGCTGGAGAAAAGACAATTGATGGCGATACCGGTCAGGTAGGTCCGGGAGTTGCACAACTTCTAGGGATACCTCATATTGCGTTCGTGTCCAATGTAGAGGAACGAGGCAAGGAAGAAATTCAGGTCAAATCAGAAACCTGGGGAGTGACGTACGTCAAGACCATGAAACTCCCAGGTTTGATAACGGTTACAAAAGACGTTAACGAACCCCGCCTCCCCTCATTCAAGGATAAAATGAAGGCGAGAAAAGCAGAGATAACTACCTGGGGCGTGGAAGACATATCAGTCGACGCGGAGAAGTTGGGAATAAGTGGGTCCCCTACCAGAGTGGCAAAGATGGTAGTCCCTCCCCCTGATAAAAGGGAACCGGTAGTATTTCGAGAGGAACCAGGTGCCGCCGTCAATCAACTACTGGAGAAAATAGATCTAGGGGGAGATAAGGTATGAATCTGGTAATGGTGTTTGCGGAAAACGATGGTGAAACAATTCACCCCGTTACCTACGAACTGTTAGGAAAAGGTCGGGAGTTAGCTGACAAACTCCACGGGGAGTTAGGTGCTGTTTTCCTTTCGGGATCGCATCTTTCCTCAAAGGAGCTGATCTTTCGGGGAGCAGACAAGGTCTACTATGGTGTACATAAGGTTTTGGCTGATCCGATTGAGACACAATATGCAAAAGCACTCTTGCAAGTTGTAAATGAGGTAGAGCCCGAAGTTATTTTGATTGGGGCCACAAACTTTGGTCGCTCGTTGGCACCCAGAGTTGCGATGTCACTTGATACTGGGTTAACCGCTGATTGTACGGGTCTGGATGTAGATGAAGAGGGGGATTTTATTCAGATTCGACCCGCATTTAGCGGTAATATCTTAGCGCACATAAAGACCCTGACCTCACCGCAGATGGCCACAGTTAGATACAAAGAATTCTCAGAAGCTCCCCGGGATGAGTCAAATGAGGGAGAAGTAGTTGAGCTGGAGGTTGACCTAAAGCAGAAAGAATCTGAGGAAGTACAGATCGTTGAAAGAAAACGTGGTGAAGACCTAAACCTGGAGGATGCAGAGATTGTCGTTACCGGGGGACGAGGATTAAAGAACTCAGAAGATTTGGGGTTAATTGAAGATCTAGCCTCAGCCCTTGGGGGAAAAGTAGGTGCAAGCAGGCCCCTGGTCGATGATGGGTGGATCGGTCGCGCTCATCAGGTTGGATATAGTGGTAGAAGGGTGAAGCCGAGACTCTATATAGCGTGTGGGGTATCCGGGCAGTCTCAGCACCTTGCTGGAATGAAGAACTCCGATACAATAATTGCTATTAATAGTGATCCCTCGGCCCCGATCTTTGAGTACGCAGATTACGGTATAGTGGGAGATCTTTACCAGGTGGTGCCGAAATTGACAAAGCAGTTGGAGGAGGATGACCAATGAAAGATAATATAGTTGAAAAGTTGATCTCTATTGCTGGGGAGGACTGGGTGATTCGGGACTTGGACAAAATTGAAGGTTATCTATACGATGAAACTCCAAAACCAGTTGCTCCTCAGGCTGACGAAGCTGTAGTAGTTGTTAAGCCGGACGATGCTTCACAGATATCTGAGGTAATGAAGCTAGCCAACGAGGTAGAGATGCCTGTAATTCCCCGGGGTGCGGGAACTGGGTTATGTGGTGCCGCAATTCCGACAGAGTCAAGTATTATACTTTCTTTGGAACGGCTTGATGACATAATTGAGCTGGATGAGGACAATCTGACTATCACTTGTCAGGCGGGAGTTACGTTGGAAGAGCTATTTGGAGAGGTCGACAAGACAAAGGACTTGTTCTTTCCGCCTCATCCTGGTGATGAGGGGGCCCAGGTTGGAGGTCTGGTGGTTGAGAATGCCGGCGGGGCCAGAGCGGTAAAATATGGCGTCCTGAGAAACTACGTCAAAGGGATAAAGGCGGTTTTGCCCACCGGTGAGAGGATTAAGTTCGGTGGTAAGGTGTTGAAAAATAACGCCGGCTATGATCTAATGCACTTTTTAATTGGAAGTGAAGGAACATTGGGAATAGTTACCGAGGTTACCCTCCGGCTTTATCCCAAGCCCAAAGAGGAAGCCACTTTAGTAATACCGTTTGATGATAGACATCAAGCCATGAACACTGTTCCACAAATACTCAAAGAAGGGCATATCCCCTTGGCTCTTGAGTACGTAGAGAGAGATTTGATTGAAGAATCTGCGGATCATCTGGGTAAATCTTGGCCTGCACATGAAGGCAATGCTTATCTATTAATTATCGTCACGGGGAAGGACGAGGATGAAGTCTTTTCCAAATCGGAGAAGATCACCGAGATCTGTATCCAAAACGAGGCGGGAGAACCTTTACTGGCTCAGAGAAGACAGGAGCAAGAAGATATACTTGATATTCGGAGTAATATTTATACTGCGCTGGAAGAGGACACCGCCGATATTTTGGACGTGACAGTTCCACCAGCACAAATAGGGGACCTCCTTGATTCGATTGATGAATTGGCAGAAGACTACGGTACCAGGATACCAGTTTACGGCCATGCGGCAGACGGTAACGTTCATCCCCATATCATGAGGTTGGACGATCAACCGCCGGATTATGTAGAAGAATTAAAGAAAGACATTTACCAAGCCGCAGTTGACTTAGGTGGGGTAATTACTGGTGAACATGGCATAGGACAAACTAGGGTGAGAAACTTACCGTTAATGTTTTCAGATGCGGAAGTAGATTTGATGAAAAGGGTGAAATCTGCTTTTGACCCTAAGGGAATATTGAATCCAGGCAAAGTGGTTGGCTAGACTTGATAACTGTCACCAAATCTAGGTTATAGAGGGTGAGATTACAACAGAGATGCCGTTTTTTGCGGGAACTCTTTTTCGCCATATTGTTCATAAGTTCCACTTCCCGGCGAGAAAGTGGATTTCTCAATAGGTAGATTGGGTTTATCATTTGTTATGATATGTTAATCAAAAACAGGGCATCCATATTGGAACACGATATGAAGGAATCCAAGGGGATAGCCCTGGATTTGTTTGAGGAGGGAATTGATTCCGTTCTTCCCGCTAAAGTAGTCCGCATGCACCTGAAGGTTGAGGGAGATTTTCTCTTCTCGAAAGAAGAAAAATTTGATTTGACGAAGTTAAACCGGGTTTTTGTAATTGGCGGAGGCAAAGCCTCTTTTGGAATGGCAAAAGCAGTAGAGAATGCTATTGGTTCAGTTATTAACAGTGGACTAATAGTTACACCTCGGGGGGGAAAGAGAGGGACACTGGGAAGGATTAAGGCATTAGAAGGCTCTCACCCAATTCCTAACTTAACTGGCGTAGAAGCAACGAAAGAACTGCTAGAATTGGCTAAATCGGCGAGTGATGGAGATCTCGTGGTTGTCTTGATTTCCGGGGGAGGTTCGTCATTACTAACCCTGCCTGTTGAGGGAATAGAATTGAAGGAGCTTAAGACCTTAACTGAAGACCTACTAGCGAGCGGGGCGACAATTGGCGAAATAAATAGGATAAGAAGGCAGCTTTCACAAATAAAAGGAGGGAAGCTGGCTAGGGCAATTCATCCTGCGGAAGGCTTAGTTTTAATTATCTCCGACGTAGTAGGAGATGACCTACGGGCTATAGCCTCTGGACCGACAGTTCCAGACGAGTCGACTCCTTCGGATGCTTTAGACGTGCTGGAGAAATATGGTTTGCAAAAAGAGAAACACAGGTCAATAATCGACTTTTTATCCGGCGGTGTTGAGAACGCTTTATTTAAATCGGTGTCTAAAGAAGAATTTGAAGGATTTCGTATCACAAACCAGGTTATTGCAAGCAACAAGATCGCCCTCTCAGCTATGGCCAAGAAAGCAGGGGAGCAGGGCATAAATACGCTGGTACTTTCTTCGATGTTGGAAGGAGAAAGCAGGGAGGTTGGAAAAGTGTTTGGTCAACTCGGCCGATCTATTTATGAGGAAAGTTGTCCTCTGCATAGACCTGCACTTCTTTTGTCCGGAGGCGAGACCACTGTGAAATTGACTGAAAGTTTCGGCGTGGGTGGGCCAAATCAAGAATTCGCTCTGGCGGCTGGATTATCGATTTTGGGCATACCGAATTCGGTTGTGGGAGCTATTGATTCCGATGGCAAAGATGGTAGCACGGATATAGCTGGGGGGTTAGTCAGTGGTCAGATCTCTACTCCGAGCGATCAAATTACTTCCTATCTGCAGAATCACGATTCCAATCAGTTGTTAAGGAAACTTAACGGTGCAATTATTACTGGACAAACGGGTACAAACGTAAATGATCTTCGATTGGCACTTGTTCTATGAACCTTGGGTATTTCTAAAGTTTCACCAAAATTAGCCGAGGAAGCCCCAGGGCTTGCCCTGGGGAGGAATCGGCT
>CAZTJJ010000020.1:9290-21818 GCA_964614065.1 uncultured Thermotogae bacterium | reverse complement strand
TCACCTATCTTTTCGTAAGCGGTGCCGGAATCTAGATTGTTAAATTCCCCTGAGTTGACCAGGTAACCAGGTTCCTCGTAGGCAGTTTCTAGTTGCCTAGCGGGCTTACCCTTTTCGGGAGCGATTACTTCTACAATGGGTAAGTCGTATTTTTCGGCAAATTCAAAGTCGCGCTGGTCGTGACCTGGGACGGACATTATAGCTCCAGAGCCGTATTCGGTAAGCACGAAATTAGCGATCCATATGGGGATTTTTTGCGAGTTGACCGGGTTGATTGCGTATTCTCCCGTAAATACCCCTTCTTTTGTTAAATCTTGACCGGCCCTGCGGGTCTGGTCTATTCTCTTCGTTTTGTCAGCAAATGATTGTAGTTCTTCTCGTTTGTCATGATCTTCGGTATCCTGAATTATCTCTTTTGCCAAAGGGTGTTCAGGTGCCAGAGCCATGTAAGTAGCCCCAAATAGTGTGTCCGGTCTGGTTGTAAAGACGTCCAACTCTCCAGGACGGTCCGCCAGATCAAATCTAATTTCCACACCTTCGCTACGTCCTATCCAGTCTGCCTGCATCTTTTTCACGTGGTCAGGCCAGCCATCTAGCTCTTCCAGGTCGTTCAGTAGGTCCTGTGCGTAGTCGGTGATTTTGAAAAACCATTGCTTGAGCTCCTTTTCTTCTACCTCGGAGCCGCAGCGTTCACATTTTCCCGATATTACCTGTTCATTGGCAAGAACTGTGTCGCAATGGGGGCAGTAGTTGACCGGACTGACGTCTTCATAGGCCAGATCATTCTCATAGAGCTTTAAGAACAGCCACTGGGTCCATTTGTAGTATTCCGGAGTATGGGTTTGAACTTCTTTGTCCCAGTCGTATTCGATTCCCCATTGCCTAAACTGTTTTTTGAAGTCAGCGATGTTATCTTCGGTCCATTCGCGGGGGTGGATTCCTCGTTCAATTGCTGCGTTTTCCGCGGGTAATCCGAAGGCGTCGAATCCCATCGGATTTAATACATTGAGCCCGTTCATCTTCATAAATCGGGTAAGGGTATCGCCGATTATGTAGTTTCTACCGTGTCCAACATGCATTGTTCCCGAAGGGTAGGGAAACATGTTTAGGTAGTAGAAGTTCTTCTCCGTGTCATTTAAGTCTGTATCAAAAAGACCCTCGTCCTTCCAGTAATTCCGCCATTTCTGTTCGATTTGTTTAAACTTATATTCTTCCGAGATATCTGCCATCGTTAGTTTTCACCTGCCAAATTGCGAGCGTATTCTTCTGCTCCGGATAGCACTTTATCCACTTTTTTTTGGTCGTCCATTTCGCAGTATATTCTAAGTAAGGGTTCTGTTCCCGACGCCCTTATCAACAGCCAGCCGTCGGCAAAGCGGAGTTTTACCCCGTCCGTGGTTTCTACTTTTTGTACGGGAAAACCTCCAATTGTAGTAGGCGGATCGGCTTCAGTGCGTTGTACAATTTCTTTTCTCGCTTCAAAGTGCGCATCAGTTCTGCTGTAATAATGCTCTCCGTATTCGTTGAGCAACTCGCGGATCAATTCGGATGGAGGTAGACCTAAGTCCGCGACCATTTCGAGCAATAACAGGGAGCACAGTATTCCATCTCTATCCGGGATATGGTTTTTGATTCCCACTCCGCCGCTTTCCTCGCCACCGATTAGCACGTCCTCACTCATCATTTTCTCGGCAATGAATTTGAAGCCTACAGGAGTTTCAATGACGTCGCGGTCGTGCTTTTTCCCGATTTCGAAGATCATATCGGTTAAAGGGAAGTTTTTAACTGCTGCACCAGTCCATCCTTTTGACTCGATTAAATACTTCATCAGTAAAGCGTACGTGCGGTGAGCATCTATAAATGAACCGTCTTCGGCCATTGCCGATACTCTGTCTCCGTCTCCATCGGTAACCACTCCGAGGATCAATTCGTCCCGACTTTGAGCTTGGTGAGCTATTTCTGACTTTAAAGGGTCGAGGTATCTCTCGAGTGGTTCGGGTCTGTTTCCCAGAAAACTAGGGTTGTATTCAGCTCTAACCTCTACAGATGGTACACCGAAGCCGTCCAGTATTTTGCTGATGAAACCCTGGGCTGATCCAAACATTGAATCAACCACGCCGAGGACAGGGTTTCTGGTCAACTTATCTTTGTCCAGGAGATTGCTTAGAGTGTCCATGTAGTCCGGGGAAACGCGTACGCGTTCGACGTCAATAGTTTGATCTACTTCTGAAGGTTTCTCGGGTAGATTTTCCTCGATCCTATTAGTCACTTCAGGAGGAGCAGACGCACCTGATTCCATCTTAACTTTGAATCCGTTGTATTCTGGGGGGTTGTGACTCGCTGTTATCATGACGCCCGCTGCTGACTTTGTGGTGGTTACTGCCCAGGCCAGTGCAGGCGTTGGAACCATTCTCTCTGTAACCCGAGTGGGAATTCCCTGTTTTATAAGAGCTCTGGCCGTCAGTAACGCAAAGTTTTCAGACATAAATCGGCCGTCGTATCCTATAACTACACCCTGTTCTGATGGCCTGTAAGGAGTGTCCAGCTTCTTGTAAATGTCCAGTTCCTTGCGCGAGGGCGATTTTAAGTAATCAGCTAATGCCTGTGAAACCCGTGCTAAGTTTTTGTAGGTGTAGTCGTCAGCTATAACACCGCGCCAACCGTCTGTACCAAACTTTACTTCTTCCAAGTTTTTCCCTCCTTTTCGTTTATGATTTTGTCTACACGTTCCGGAAATTCGATCGTTCCTCTATCAAGAATCTCGGTGATGAGATCTCGAGGGATAGCTGTTTCTAATTGTAACTGGCTAACAGTTACTACTTTATTTTTGGCGGACACTCCCCTCAGGGAAGCCTCGAGTGCTTGTCTGTATCGAGTGTAATTGAAAACTTCCTGTTTGTCGTTCATAGGTAAAATTTAAGATTTCACGTTTGATAATTCCAGTCGTTCATCTCAATACTCAATCGTGCCATTTTCCCCGCAATGAAAAACGCCTAAATCAGATGACAAAACCAAGATGTTTTTTTTAGCAAAATCGACTGTTTTAGCCAGGAAGTGAGAACTGACTGATCAAACCAATCAATTTATTTCAATACTCGTACCGGACTGTGTAAGAGATGGTCACTGTTTGATCAGCAGACACCTCTAGGTCAAATTGCACTCGGTTATCATTGACAACTTCGAATTTGTGGCTTGAATTTAGGATTCTCCATGATCCGGGAATGTTTTCTATTACCTTGATTGATATTGAATCTTTCTTCCGGTTTGTTAATTCGATTTCGATTTCATCTTCCCAATTTCTATCGGCAATTTTTTGGTGGCGTTTTCTGGTTCGGTCACCCTGGACGTCAAAAGCGTCTCCCAGGTTAAGCCGAATATCGTCTCCAACCGGTGTGTTCGCAATCGTATCAGCGCCGACGAAAGTTTTTTCATTGTCGTCGTTGTAGATACGTACCGGTCCGCGAGCAAGGGGCAATCCAAGTCCGCTCTCTTCCGTGTTAGTCAATTCTAGCGCGGACTCGACAGCTCGGGAGTTGGAGGGTACGTAACGGTATTCTTTCTCGTATCTCACGGACTCCTTTTCGAGAAACGATATCTGGAGATTGGCATCTTCAGCTATATCAACCGGAAAAGTGATCGGGTATTTGTAATACTCAAAGACCTGCTCCGGGGCCGAGGCCGCTTTTGATGAAGGACTTGCGGCCAGGGCGAATCGTGTGCCTTGATTTGTTTCTCGCTGGGGAGATCCTGCAAGTAAGTTCAAAGTAGAAGATTCAAGGTTCTGATCGGTCTTATTCGTTATGTAAGCTATCCCCTGTAGAGATAGAGTGTGGTTATCCTCGTCCAGAAAACCGGCATAATGTGGTGACCAGGTTAAGCCCTGAAGGTGATAGCCGGTAGTCAACTCTGTTCTTACTTGTTTCTCGGATGATAGAGTTATAATAAGCTTCCCCTTTAATTGGGGCAAGGTGTGGTCCTCGAATCTGTATTCCTTCGGATTTTTTACTAATACTGCTTGGCCGGAGGGAGTTTTTATTAATGGTTGCCCGTTAACCAAAGAAAGTAGCTCTCCTTCCAGTACTGACTGGCTTCCCCCGGGGTGCGAAACAACTAGTATTGTTTCTCCGATAAAGGAATCCAGCAGGGATTTTTCTGAACTTGCACCTAACTGAAAATCCATTCGTTTTACCCAGGCATGTTTACAGTTAACAAAGTAAGTATATTGTATTGCTGAAGATGAAAGATGCTTGCTAATATGGTTTAAGCCTTCCTCTAGTGTTACCTCCTCTGATATGACAATTTGTGCGGGTGCGTTTTGGTACAGTGTGACAAATGTTGACTCTGATGCGTATGCGGTTATTGGAGTGCATGCAAAGGCCGTGAAGACGGTAACCAAAACGAGCAATAGACTGAAGAAACTTTTGTTCATAGATTCCACCTCCGGATTAATTTTACCTTGAAAGTGATAATATCTCATGGTGGTGGGTTCAACTACTTGTGCGTTTCCGTGTGGTCCATTCGATTTTTTGTTCCCTTCCTTGGTCAATTGCTACAAGTGATTGCAACGGTCACCTGACTTTACTATCATACATCTGTTTGAAAATGATTCTTTTGCCTCATTTCATCTATTAGCTCAAGGAGGGTGTGTGTATGACAGCTAGACTGCCTGAGTATGTCTTTTCGGATGGGGACAAGGATATAGATGCTGAGAGGTATATACCTGAAGCAATAGGTTCTTTTTCTCCTCAGTACATAGATCACGGGAAAAAAGCAATGGTTTACGACAGTTCCGGGAACGCTTTTATCGACCTTAGTGGAGGTTGGGGTTGTTTGGCTATAGGGTACAGTCATCCCAAAGTAGTCAACGCCGTCAAAAACCAAGCCGACAAATTTTTCCATACCGATTTTAGTGCAATTCCTTACAAGGGCTATCCTATTCTTGCTTCCAAGCTCGCTAGATTGGCTCCGGGTGATACCCCTAAAAAGACTACTTTCTTCAATTGTGGAGCGGAGGCAGTTGAGAACGCCATAAAATTTGCAAAGGTCAAAACAGAGAGGGGTGCGGTTGTTTGCTTTGAAAACGCATTTCATGGAAGAACACTTTTGACGATGACACTTACGCACAAGGCAATTCCATACAAACAGGGGTTTGGTCCTTTTGCTCCCGATGTGTACCGGTTACCTTATCCAAAAAGTTATCGCTCCAACGTGGAAGTCGATCAGCTCGAAACAAAGTTGAGAAACATGGTGGATCCAACTAACGTTGCTGCCATAGTTATCGAACCTGTAGTTGGAGAAGGTGGATTCATTGTTCCACCCGATGATTTTTTGCCATATTTGCGTGACCTCGCTGATAAATACGGGATTGCTTTGATATTTGACGAGATTCAATGTGGCCTTGGAAGAACGGGCAAGTTTTTTGCAGCAGAGCATTTTGGTGTGGAGGCGGATCTTATAGCCCTTGCCAAGTCCATTGCTGGAGGTTTACCACTGTCGGCTGTAATTGGAAAAAAGGAGATAATGGATCAACCACCATCGGGGAGCATCGGCGGTACTTTTGTGGGTAACCCGGTTGCGATCGAGTCCAGCTTAGCGGTTTTGGAGGCAATTGAAGAGGAGAACCTACTTCAACGAGCCGAAAAGATTGGTGAGATTTTGACGAATAGATTTACACAAATGAAGAAAAAGTACGATATTGTCGGCGATGTTCGAGGCTTGGGTGCGATGGTTGCCCTGGAATTGGTAAAAGATCGAGATACTAAGGAGCCTGCATCTGACTTTACAAGTGAAGTAGTTAGTAAGGCGATGAAAAAAGGTGTGTTAGTGCCAACCGCCGGTTTGTATGGGAATGTAATCAGGATATTAACTCCGCTTGTTATTGAATTCGGAAACCTGGAAAAAGGGCTTGATCTGCTTGAGGAATCCATTCAAGAGGTTTTAGAGGAAGACTGACAATAAATTTATGGATTTAGACTTAACAGATTTGATAGGAAAGGTAATCAAGGAAACTGTCAATTTTCCTGTTCTTTTTTTGCCTTTTTTCGTGATCTCACTTCTGAATAGCATATTAGCGTCTGGGGCACTAGTCACAGCGATGGGCGCTAACTGGAGTTTAATTGTCAATTTAGTGGCTGTTGTCCTATTAGTTCCTATCGCTAATGCTGTTGTAATAATCTTGGACCGAAGTATTGTTGATAGAAGAAGGTTGAGTTTGAGCAGGGCAGTCAATATCGCTTTTAGAAAAGCGGTTTTATTAATAGGTGTAAATTTTATCGCCTGGATGGCTGCTATATCTGGTTTGTTTTTATTGATCATACCCGGTGTATTTCTCTACGTTAAGTTTATTTTCGTTACCCAAGAGGTCATTTTGGGGGGAGCCACTAATTTCGAGGCCGGGCTGAGAGATAGCTGGGAACATACCAGCGGTTATTGGTGGAATCTATTTACCATCTTGCTGGCCCTGGAGGTTCCTTTACTCCTCTTGAGTTTACTCCTCGGACGGTTACCAGTGGGTTGGGGTCAGACTTTTCAGGTCATCTTTAGCACCCTAGCTCAGACCTGGATTATCATAGTATTTACTCATACCTACGTTCGCATTCGCAATGATGAATGAGTCTTTACTCTGGAGCCAAAGAGTAACACGCAGCAGTATAATTTGACTATTGTAAATTACTGAGTATATAATCAGGTTGAGAGGTGATGAATATGGCGTTGATTGGCTATATGGAAGGCACTGATCCCAATTTACTTAGCAGTCTCTGTGCCCAGGGTAATGATACTGCGCCCCTTGGCAATGGTTCGGATGGTCACGGAAAGTATATTGCACATATTACTGCTTCAGACGAGATTGATCTGGTAATTGCCTATTTACATAAGTTAATTTCGGTCTCTGGAATGGAAAACGTCTCTATTGATGATCGTTTGTTCGCATGCAGGAGACATGATATCCCGGTCTTGATTGTGGTACCCGATGAATACAAACAGGGAGCAAGGAATAGGATGGAGGAATCCAGGGAATACGTGGACCTGGTTGCACCCGAACAACTGGAAGGGAAAGTTAAGGAGTTGCTTAAATAACGAAGTCGTTATTTTGGGTGATCTTAAGAGTCTTTTACCCTGCAGGTATCTTGTTCAATCTGCTTGTCTTTACCAAGAATAACTGAGAATACCCAAGACTTGCCCTGGGCATGACTCAGCTGGTTTTTGGTTCAGCAGGCAATGGAGGATACTTCCCTTAAAAATTGTTGCTTATTATCTGTATGGGTCCTTCTTATCTAGGTTATACCCCGAAGGGGACTCGATTGGCTTCTGGGTCATGTTTTGTCAAATACGAAGAATTATGTTTTTAAGTTGTTTTTCTACAAACCCCCCTTGGGGTGGGGTTCTTGACTGATTTCACAATGGTTAGAAAGGGGTGTCCTACCTTTTTTAGTTGGACGTAATTAAAAATGTATGATGAAGCGGATTCTTACCTTAATGATTTCCGGAGGGTAGCAGTTATAGGTGCCGGGAGTACTGGGCGTTCTGTTGGAAAGTTACTGGGGAAATTGGGGAAAAAGGTTTTAGTTAGCGATAACCAAGGGATCGACTCAGAGACAAGGAAAGAGCTCGAAGCTGAGGAAGTCGAGTGGGAAGAAAACGGCCACAGCTTGAATATTCTGGGGGCAGATTTAATCATAGTTTCTCCAGGTGTACCCCTGGATATACCAATACTGGACAAAGGAAAAGATGCGGGTATCCCCATTCTTGGTGAAATTGAGCTAGGGTATAGATTATGCAAAACGGAAAAGATTATTGCGGTCACCGGGACGAATGGAAAGACAACCACTGTTAGGTTAATCACCGAAATTTTGAAGTATATAGGGAAGTCTGCTCTTTCCTGCGGAAACATTGGAAATCCGTTTACTGGTGTATGCCTGGATTTCTCTCCTTCTGATATAGCCGTGGTGGAGGTAAGTAGTTACCAGTTGCAGACTATTGAAACCTTTAAACCTCAAGTAGGAGTTTTGCTGAATCTAGATTCGGATCATCTACCGCGACATGGAAGTTTTGATAACTATAAACAGACGAAATTAAGATTGTTTGAAAATCAGGGCCAAACTGATTGCGCAGTTGTAAATAGACTTCTGGACCTTGATATTCCGAATAACAGGGTAAAGAAGGTGAGCTTTACTGGAGATCAAGTCAAAGGCTATGGATTAAAACCCCACAACCGGGAGAACCTGGCCGCCGCCCTCCAGGCAGTGAGGTGTGTGCTAGAAAAGAAGCAGACTGAGCAGTTAAAAGAAATTCCCGACACGGTGATTAACCGAGCAATCGGAGTTCCTCATAGGCTTGAGTTCATTGGAGAAAGGGCAGGGATTACTTTCGTCAACGACTCCAAAGCGACCAATCCCAGTGCAACCGCCGCCGCAATTAATTCTTACCAGGCACCGGTGTACCTATTGATGGGTGGTCGAGCCAAGCGCGCAGGTTATCGTGAATTAGCTGACCTTATAAAGGGTAGCTCTGTACGGTCTGTATTTTTGTTTGGCGAGGCAAAGGATCAACTTGCAGCAGCCCTGACGGAAAGCGATGTTAGAGGCTACAAAAAATTTAAGGACATGGAAGAAGCGATGAAGTCTGCATTTCACCAGGCCCCCCACGGAGCAATTCTGCTTCTCTCCCCGGCCTGTTCGAGCTTCGATGCGTTTAACAACTTCGAGGAACGGGGCGAAAAGTTCAAAGGTTTGTTCCATCAATTGACTGATAAACAGTGCTAGATAGGATTTTGCACGACATTGATCACTAATCTTAAAGACACCTCTGAAAACCTCACCGGACGGGGGTCCTTGTAAATAAGGGACATTCGATATATAAAGTAAAATCCAGGTGGCTTAATAAATGGGCGGTTTCAATAAAGTAAAGTACTGGCTGTTGATTAGCTCCTTCTTGTTGGCTTTATTTGGATTAATCATGGTTTATAGCTCTAGCTGGATCTATTCGGATTATTATTATGGCAATTCATACTATTTACTACTAAAACAGATCGTTGCAGCGGTTATTGGGGTCGGAGTGCTGGTTTTTTTTACTTACCTCAATCTGGATCAATTAATTAATTATAGCATGCACCTAATGGCAATCTTTATTTTTTTAACCCTTGTTACCTTGGTTCCGGGTTTGTCAACTGGGGGACGCTGGCTTGATCTGGGCCCCTTGACATTCCAGCCCACTGAAGGCTTGAAGTTTGCGTTAATTCTATGGACCAGTTTGGCCATTGGTGAGCTTGACGAGAGATTGAAAGATTTTGGGCGGGGAATAGTACCTTTCATCATCATTATGGGTTTTATATCTCTGCTAACCCTCCTCCAACCGGACTTTGGTATGACCGTCTTATTAATTGCCACCGTGGGGTTCTTGTTGTTCGTTGGCGGTGCCAGACTGATCGATCTGGGAAAAGTTATTCTCCTTGGTGTCCCTCTATTGGGAGGGTTGTTGGTGATAGAACCTTATAGATTGCAAAGATTGATTTCCTTTTTTGGACCAGGGAGAGATCAGCTAGGAACTGGTTACCAGATAACACAGTCCTTGATTGCATTTGGTTCAGGTGGAATTTTTGGTAAGGGATTGGGACAGTCGGTGGAAAAGTTTTTGTACTTGCCGGCAGGCTACAATGATTTTATCTATGCAATTGTTGGTGAGGAATTTGGATTTGTTGGCTCATTGTTGGTTCTCAGTTTGTTTGTAGCTCTTGGTTTTGCTGGATTCAAAATTGCAGTTAGTTGTGAATCAGAGGTGCTGAGCTTGGTGGCTGCTGGGATAACTTTCGTGATTTGTTTTCAGGCGTTGTTAAATTTTAGCGTTACTTTGGGGCTATTGCCTGTCACGGGTTTGACATTACCGTTTATCAGTTATGGAGGATCGTCGCTGATTGTTTCCCTGGCGATGATTGGAACTTTGCTAAATATTGCAAGCCGATGAAAGTTTTAGTTACAGGTGGAGGAACAGGAGGACATTTCTATCCTGCTTTGTCCGTTATGAAGGGATTGAAAAATTCACAGTCAGTTGGGGAAGTGTATTATTTGGGTACTGGACACGGTTTGGAATCAGAATTAGTTTCCAATTACGATTGGATAAACTTCATTTCGATTAGGATAAGGGGGCTTAGTCGTCAGAGCGTGTGGCGATTTGTACTTGGTTTGATAACTTTCCCAATTGGTATGGCCCAGAGTTTATTCGTGATTTTGAAACATAACCCCGACCTGATATATGGTACTGGGGGCTACGCGAGCTTCCCAGTGTCTTTCTGGGGAGCTATTTTCGGGGTTCCCGTAGTTATCCACGAATTAAACATCCAACCCGGCCTCACTAATCGGTTACTCGCACCGATAGCGACCCACGTCGCTCTGTCCTACCTGGAGACAGCGGAACACCTGAGAACAAGTAGCTTTACTTTAGTGGGTACGCCTGTGCGCCCGGAGCTTTACTCTCTGGACGAGATGAGGCTTCAGGACGAGGAATATTTTGGATTGGATGCGAATTTGCCCATACTCTTGGTATTTGGTGGTTCAAAAGGGTCCAACATATTGGTGGATAAGGTTTTATCTGAACTAGAGAACGACGCTGATGTGCGCGAGCGGCTACAATTTCTTATTCAGACGGGGGACCATAATTACGAAAAGACCGTCGAGAAACTAAGGGAACTAGGAAAAGTTGATGATCCAGGGATTTGTGCGCTTAAGTATATAGAAGAGATGGATCTCGCTTACAAAATCTCTGACCTCGTCGTTTGCCGTGGAGGAGCGAGTACCATGGCTGAATTAATTGCCACAAAAAAACCGGCCATAATTGTACCTTGGTCTGGTGCTGCAGAAAATCACCAATATTATAACGCTAAGTTGCTATCTGATACGGGGGCTGCGGTTTTGGTGGAAGAAGAGGTATGGAGTGACTTCTTCTTGATGAAAAAAGTTCGGGGGATATTGGGATCAACATCCAGCACGAGCGGTGCGAGTAACCGGTTAGAACAAATGTCTGAAAGTTACAGAGAGTTGAGAAACGGCAGGGCTACGGACAAGTTAATCGACTTATTTAACGATGTCACACACAAGGAGAGTTATGTTAACTATAGACCCGAAGCATAAATACCATTTGATTGGAATTGGCGGAGATGGAATGAGTGGATTAGCTAGGATTATGTTGCAGATGGGAGCTAAAGTGGTAGGTTCGGATATCCGGGAAAGCCAGACAAGTAAGTTGTTGCGGGAGGCAGGCGCGGAAGTTTACATAGGTCATCGCAAATCCAACCTGGTCAGGGATGTTGATTACGTTGTTGTGTCCTCTGCTATCTCCGATGATAACGTAGAAGTTCAGGAGGCTAGGCGCAGGAACATTCCTGTTCAGAAAAGGCTTACAGCACTGGGCAGCTTGATGGAGATGAAGAAAAGTTTAGCTGTTGCTGGAACTCACGGAAAAACGACGACCACAACAATGATATCTACTATTATGGAATTTGGGGGAATGGACCCGACCTTTATAATTGGTGCCGAGTGTGAGCAGCTTGGTGGAAATGCAAAAGTAGGATCGGGAGATTACATAATCTCCGAGGTAGATGAATCCGATGGTCATTTTACTGAACTTCATCCAGATATTGCTGTAGTTACCAATATTGGTAAGGATCATCTAGATACGTATAAAAATCAGGAAGAAATTCTTAATGGTTTTAAGCAGTTCGTCAATCGGTCTAAGGAAACAGTGTTAAACCTGGATGACAACAATAGCAAGAAAGTACTTAGCTACACGACCGAGCCGTTTACTTTTGCCATAGATGCTCGAGCTGACGTAACTGCTGAAAATATTTCGCAAGATGGTATTGACACTTGTTTTGATGTGTTTTTCCGTGATGAAAGACAGGGCAGGGTTAAACTGCCAGCACCGGGAAAGCATAACGTTTACAACGCACTTGCAGCGCTTTCCCTCGGATACAAAGTTGGTCTTCAATTTCCAGAGATGATTGATTATTTATCTAGCTTTCAATTGCCGAATCGTAGGTTCCAGATTGTAAAGAATAACGGGTCCATAGTTGTAGATGATTATGCTCATTTACCTAAAGAAATTGAAGTCACCTTACAAGCTGTAAGAGATGGGTGGAATCCCAATAGGGTGGTGGCTGTTTTTCAACCACACCGGTTTAGCAGAACAAAACATATCAATGGGCAGTTTGGGGATTCCTTTAAGCTTGCGGACGTGGTGATAATCACGGAAATCTATCCCGCCTCTGAATCTCCGATACCCGGAGTTACCTCTCAACTAATACAAAAGTCCGTGGAGAAGAAGAAAAAGGATGGTGTGTATAGAATTCTCGATAAAGAAGAGTTGTTTAACTTTATGGTTGATAATTTGCAAAAAAGGGATTTTTTGATTGGTTTAGGTGCTGGTGATATTAACAGACTCATAGACAAGTTAGCGGGTTATTAATACCTGGGCTGAGCGATTCTTACATGTTTATTGAAAAATTTAGTTTAGCCATGTGTTCAATTTTAGAATAGA
>CAZTJJ010000020.1:0-9190 GCA_964614065.1 uncultured Thermotogae bacterium | reverse complement strand
CACTGGGTAGGAGAACGCAGTTGATTAAAGAGGAGTAATTTGTAGTTGTGTTCTTTGGTACAAATTGATCAACAGCCAGAGAACCGCTCAATTTAGATAATATTGTGTTTGGCAAACGAATGATAAGAGTTCACAAATAGTTGATCGTAGTGAGGGTTAATATGCCAGCGTCAGTTACGCAAAGAGTGAATGTAGGTTTTTTTCAGCAAAATATTTCTTTGAACAAATATACCACCTGGAATATAGGGGGACCTGCCAGTTATTTCTGTGAGCCATCCTCTATTTCTGAGTTAAGAGAAGGTCTCAGTTTTGCCCGCCAAAGGAATCTCGACTGGGTTGTAATTGGGAACGGCAGCAATATTTTGGCTCCAGACAATGGTTTTAGTGGGTTGGTTATCAGAATCGGCCCGAAATTTTCCAGGGTTTTAACTGACGACGGTGTTATCACGGTTCAATCAGGTGCTCCTCTGTGTAAACTGGCAGACATTGCGAACGATTATGATTGTTCGTGTTTCAATTTTACGACTGGTATTCCAGGCACAGTTGGGGGGGCTGTCGCCATGAACGCCGGTGCTTTTGGATACGAGGTTGGGGATTTTCTAACAAGGGTAGTGTATGTAACCCAGGAAGGGGAACTTAAAGAGATAAAAAATTTAGGTAAAAGTTTTACCTACAGGACGAGCCCATTTCAGGATAGCAGCAAAATTGTTCTAAGTGCTCAACTGGACCTAGATTTTTCAGCAGACCAACCCGGTATGAGTGAAATACTTTCGATTCGTCGAAATAAAATGCCATATTCTGCACCTTCTGCAGGATCAGTCTTTAAAAATCCTGCCCACACAAAAAAAACGGCCGGAGAAATGTTAGATATCGTTGGAGCTAAGGGGATGAGAGTAGGAGATGCGGCCGTTTCTCACCGACATGCCAATTTTATTGTCAATAAAGGCCATGCCACAGCCGAAAACGTCCGAAATCTAATTGACATTTTACTCGAGAGAGTGTATAAAGAATTTGGAGTGACACTCGTCACCGAGATTAAGGTCATATAGGGTTGACACTCCGAAATTCTTTGCATCAATTGAAACTATATTATATCATTAGTAACAGTTATACTAAGCCAGTAGGCTGATGTAGCGAGATTTTCGAGGGCAAGTGTTAATTAGGCTAAAAAGCTGGTTTTTTGGAGGCTTTGTGTGGCCGGCCAGTTGGGGGATTGGTCGGGTAAAAATAGCAGGGGTAAGATTTTCACTAAAAAAATTTGGGTTCAGGAGTTGACAAAATCAATTCATATCCATTTATTTATTCAGTTTATACCAAAATAATTTTGGTATTTCTGTGAATTTCGGGTGGTGATCCAATGGAAAGCGAGGATCTTGTTGTAGGGTTGGATATTGGAACGACAAAAATTGTTGCGCTTGTAGCTAACATTATAGATGATTCGATAGAAATCGTCGGTTTCGGTCAGGCACCATCAAGGGGGCTGGAGAAGGGTGTAGTGGTAGACATTGGTCAAACCACCAATTCAATAAGAAAAGCGGTCGAGCGGGCTGAAAAGATGGCAGATGTGCAAATTGATTCTGTATATGCTGGGATCACCGGCAAGCATATCGACTACTTAAATAATACGGGCACCGTTTCGATAAATAAGTCCGATAGAGTGATCCGCAATGACGACGTTCGCAGAGTTATAGAAACTGCGAAAGCTATGCAACAAATCCCCCCTCAGTCTGAGATGATTCATATAATTCCCCGTCAGTTTGTAGTCGATAGCCAGGAAGGAATTACAGATCCAATAGGAATGACTGGAACTCGGCTAGAGGCCGATGTGCATATAGTGACTGGTGCAAGTACAGCTGTTCATAATTTACGCAGATGTTTGGATTCTTTAAATATAAATATAGACCAGTTGGTGCTCGAGCCATTGGCTTCCTCCTACGCTGTTTTATCCTCCGCAGAGAAGCAATTAGGTGTTTTGCTCATGGATATTGGTGGAGGAACGACCGATCTTGCAGTTTTCAAAAAAGGAGATATATGGTTTTCTAAGGTAGTGCCATTGGGTGGGGAGCACATCACTAACGATATCACAGTTGGTCTGCATACTCCTTTGGAAAAGGCCGAAGAAATTAAGATTGATCATGGAACAGTTCACGTGGATGAGGAAAGTCAGAACAAACAAGTGGAGCTAAATACTGTCGGTGGCGATCAGGTAAAGGCAGTGCCTCTGAAGAATTTGGCAAAGGTTATCGAGCCAAGAGTAGAAGAAATATTTGACCTGGCCTTCCAGGAAATCGAGGACGCTGGTTACGGAGACTTAATTCCATCTGGAGTAGTTCTATCCGGCGGTACATCGTTGTTAAACGGAGTTGTGGAATACGCTCATAGACATTACGGTATGCCAATTCGGCGTGGATCTACTCCCCCTGATATACACGGGCTACGAGACATTGTTGAGTCACCAATATATGCAACATCGGTCGGGCTGCTTAAGTATTCACTTGAGTCTCATGACTTTTTGAAGAACGGAAAACGGCGTATTGGCCAGGGTTCTTCTTCACTGACGTCGGATATTTTTCGTTGGTTGGCCAGTTTCTTTCGACGGTAAAACATGGGTCAGTGGTCAAAGAGCGAGAGATTGATCAAATGCAGTAATAGAGGGTTCACAAGATGAGAAAAATTGCTATTATCAATCAAAAAGGAGGAACTGGAAAAACTACCACTGCCGTAAATCTAGGCAGCGGCCTTGCTCGCGAAGGTTATAGAACTGTTTTGGTCGACATCGATCCTCAGGGTAGCCTTGCGACCTGGTTTGGTTCTGACTACGAACATTCTCTTTACGATTTGCTGGTTGAGGGTGAGGCTCCAGAGGAATGTGTAGTGCAGGTCAGAGAAAATCTCTATCTTCTACCCAGTGATAAAACTGCAGCTCAGGCGGAGAAGATATTGACCGGTAAAACCAGCAGAGAGACGGTTCTAAGGAGAGAGTTATCAGATCTTAGCGGCTATGATATGGTTATTTTAGATTGTCCGCCAAGTCTCTCCTTGTTAAATCAAAACGCGTTAATTTACGCTCAATCTGCTTATTTACCGGTAAGTATGGACTACTTAGCGCTAGTGGGTATTAAAAATCTGTTGGATAATATTCGGCAAATAAACGATATATTGGATCATAACATCGAGCTCTCTTTGGTTATACCCACGTTTTACGATAAAAGAACCAATGCCAGCAAAGAGATATATGACACTCTAAAACGTCATTTTGATAGTAAGGTAGCCAGGCCCATCCGTACCAACGTCAGGCTATCGGAATCTGCTAGCTACAATAAGACAATTTTTGAATATGCTCCTAATTCCCATGGAGCCGAAGACTACTCCACTTTAGTAGAAAGGGTGATAGAAAATGGCAAAGAATAAATCTATAGGAAATGATCCATTAGATGGCATAATGGCGAATTTCTACAAGCCAAATTCTAGCGATGTAGAAGATGAATCTGGCTCTGAAGGTGATGATAAGGTGGTTGACAAACAGTCTCAGAGATCGGGTTACTCTAGCAACTATGATCTCGCCAAATTGATGGTGATAGGTGTTGGCGGCGGCGGTAATAACGCCATCAACAGGATGATGGAAGCGGGCGTGGATAGCGTTGAATTGGTGTCTATCAATACTGATGCTCAAGTTCTAGGGGTTAACCATTCGGATAAAGCGGTTCAAATTGGAAGAGATTTAACGGGTGGATTGGGTGCTGGAGGTAATCCAGAGATTGGTCGAGAGGCTGCTCTGGAGAGTCAGCAAACACTCGAACAGCTACTTCAGGATGTCGATATGTTATTTATCACCTGCGGAATGGGAGGAGGAACAGGAACTGGAGCTACGCCGGTCATCGCCGATGTTGCTCAGCAGATGGAAATTTTGACGACGGGGATAGTCACTAAACCCTTTACTTTTGAGGGCAATGAGAGGGCCGAAAAGGCTGGCAGTGGGTTAAAAAAACTTGCTGAAAAAGTGGATACTATAATAACTATCTCCAACGATAAATTGTTGGAAGTTGCACCTGGTGAGATCTCGCTCATTAACGCGTTTGGTTTGGTTGATGAAGTTTTGTTACAGGGCGTAAGAGGTATATCTGAATTGATTACCGTTCCTGGTATGATAAACTTGGATTTTGCGGACATCAAAAACGCGATGGAAAATGGAGGTCCGGCACTTATGGGTCTTGGCGAAGCAGAAGGTGATGCAAAGACTCGAAAAGCCGCTCAGAACGCGATTTCCTCTCCACTACTAGAAGGTTCTCTGGATGGCGCAAAGAAAATAATTTTAAATATTACCGGTGGTCCTAATTTGTCGCTTGAAGAAGTGACTGAGGCAGCCAATATGGTGCAGGAAGCTGCCTCCAATGAGGCGGACATGATGTTTGGTACTGCCGTTAAAGAAGGGCTGGACTCGGTTAAATTTACTATAATTGCAACCGGTTATGCTGGTAGCGGGCCTGGAGGTTCGGAGGAAGAAGATATAAGGGAGATTGCTTTTAAGAAGTCCAACAATGGTGGTGCGTCTCGAGAAATGAACGACCTTGATATACCAACATTTATCAGGCGAGGCTAATAGTTGCGCTATACATTGTCTGGGAATCCTTAATTAGGGATAAGTGGCGATGATCAGCTTACGTTTAGTTAGCGAAAATTACGGTTAGTTCTTTCAATCCTATCACACCTATTCATTTCTACGTCCTTTGCTAAGTTACTGTAGCAGCTTCTTAAGGGGAAGGGCGCAACTTCTCATCTACCTTATCGGTCTCCGAGAAGTGCTACATAACATACGCACAGTAGTGCAGGTATGGTTTGTAGTGTGTGTAGCTTGTAACATGTTCAATTAGTAAAAAAGATCCTTCATTTTTAGCAGGTGATCGTCGATTGGCTTTGGGGAATTCGCTATGACGTTCTCAAGACTGACCGGTTTGACTCTATTTGCCTGTAAAGCTGTAAGTACATTGAATTTGCCTTCAAGACAAAACTCAACGGCGGAAACTCCGTATCGGGTGGCCAGTAATCTATCGAACGCCGTCGGTTTGCCACCACGTTGAAGATAGGCTAGTGTGGTAACTCGGATGGGCATGTTTAAGACCGCTTCCAATTGGTCGGATAGATAGTGGCCTATACCACCTAGTTTTATGTGGCCGAACGAGTCTGTACCAGTTTCCCGCGTGATTTGTTGATCTAGTTCCTGTGGTTTAGCACCTTCTGCGATAACGACGAGAGAGAAGTATTTTCCGGCAGATTCTCTTTCTTTGACGCGTTTTTTAACATCTCTGACGCAAAATGGCTTCTCTGGAACGAGTATGACGTCAGCTCCACCGGCGATTCCACCTAATAAAGCAATCCAGCCAGAATCCCGACCCATAACTTCCAGGATCATTACCCTGTGATGTGAAAAAGCCGTCGTGTGTAGTTTATCCAGAGATTGAGAAACTTGGGTTAGAGCCGAATCGAAACCAATCGAATATTCGGTTTCGGCTAGATCGTTATCGATCGTTTGGGGAATACCGACGGCATTAACATCGTAATCTTTGAGTTGATGACCTACTCCTAAAGTGTCATCACCGCCGATAATAATGATTGCATCGAGATGGTTTGAGCTATAATTTTCTGTGACTTGTTCTGGTCCACCTTCGATTGAAAAAGGATTGGTTCGTGAACTACCCAGCATAGTTCCACCTACTGGTAAAATTCCTGATACATCCTGTCTACCTAGACGTTTTTTGTCATCTTCTAGTAGGCCCGCCCATCCGTTCTTGAATCCTACAACTTCCAGGTTTTCTGCTCTTGCCTTCCGTACAGTTGCTCTTATAGCTGCGTTAATTCCCGGCGAATCTCCACCACCAGTTATTAAACCGATTTTTTTCAACTTAATCACCCAGTTTGATGTGGTTATCGTTCAATTTAAATACAGACTTTTATTTACGGAGCCTGCTTGTTGAAACAAACTTGTTGCCGTTTCTTGAACGCTCTCGCGAATTATCCTGGAGACTACCCTAGGATCAAAGTCAGACTTAACGGGGCTCCAACTTGTGTCCGAAAAGAAACCTTCTTTATTATCTTTCACACCTTCTGGAGGAATGATTGAATTTTTATGCCTGACATAGAAGTCGTAAGCGGCGCGAGCATATTCGTATTGGTATCTTGTATCCTTGTTTAGCTTACATACACCGTAGTCGAGCACTTCTTTTATTTGCTCTTCTACGAGACCAGATGAACCGTGCAGGACTAAAGGAATGTTCCTACCGGCGTCTGTTAATGCATCGTCTATTTTCTTTACCAGGTCTTCGCGCAAATGGATGTCTTTTCCCTTGCTGACTCCATGCTGCGTGCCAACGGAGATTGCTAGTAAATCAACCCCGGTTTCGTTTACGAACTCCACAGCTTCTTGTGGATCCGTGTAAAATGCATCCGTAGAGGCCGTTTCTTCGTCCTCTACTCCTTTGATTTTACCGAGTTCGCCTTCTACAACGATTCCGCTGTCTTCAGCATATTGAACAACTTCTTGAGTAATTCTTACGTTTTCAGAAAAAGATTCCTTTGAGGCGTCGATCATGATTGAGGAGGCAAGTTTTTCGTTAACTATTGATTTGATAAAATCCATGTTTCTTTCTTTTAGGTGATCCATATTTAAGAAAACGCCGAAGTTGTAGTTCTTGGCAAGTTCGTCTATGTAGTTTGACATTACTCTAAGTCCTGTCAGTGAGTTTCCATTGCCGGCAAACTTGGATGCACTGTTACTGATCTGGAGTACCAAATCAGTTTTATTTTCATTTGCTGCCTCAAACAATCCAATCAAGATATTTGGTTCTGCAATGTTTGAAGCTATAAAACCATAACCAGATTTCTTCGCTTGATTATAGATTTTGCTTAACTCTGTTCCTGGCAAAAAAGGCACAAGATCCTCCTCATTTTGATAGTGGTGGATATTTACGAAAAGGTGTACTGAGTTGATTATACCAATTATTTGAAACGCTTCAATAAGGTAGGGTTTTAGTTGATAAACGGAGGAATATTTCTTATCTTAATGTGAATAGAAATGTTAGAGTTGGTAGTTTAGTGACTAATTATTAAGGTTTGTCTCATAGTTTTGGTTGTTATGGTATTTTTGGTTGATATAAATGGTTGAAATTTACGTTGGGATGGGGTCAAATTTAGGTAAGAGAAGGACCAATATTAATCATGCTATAAAGCTTCTGGAAAGCCGTGATGGGGTTAGATGTTTAAAGAAAGCTTCTTTTTACGAGACTGAACCAGTAGGCCCCATTCAGCCCTGGTTCATCAATACTGCCATCAAAATCGCCACAGGTTTATCTGTTCTAGATTTTTTCCCCTGGTGTAAAGAAGTTGAAAAAAGGATTGGTAGAGTTGACTCACTGACCTGGGGACCTAGATTGGTAGACTTAGATATTTTATTGGTTGGGAACGAAATAATACATACGGACAATTTAGATATTCCCCATCCGGAGATTCAGAATCGGCGATTTGTCCTCTTTCCACTCTTGGAACTAAATTCTGAACTACGCCATCCCGTCCAAAAATTACCTATTCAAAAACTATTGGACAAGACGGATCAAGATAAAAGGGTGATAAGATTATCATGAAAAGAATTCTAATTTCTTCTCCAAATAAACCTGATTCAGAGAAGAGGGTTGCAATTACTGAGAACGACAAGCTGGTAGAAATATTCTACGGGGACTTCCAAGAGGATCGGTTGGTCAGCAATATATATAAGGGCAGGGTTGAAGACGTTCTTTCCGGGTTAGGTTCTGCATTTGTAGATGTCGGCGAAGAACAAAGCTTATTTCTCTCAAGAAGTGAAATCAATCAGGCTATACTTAGAAGTAGGGGATTTGATCCGAAAGAGTACCCTCCTCTAATAAATAAGGTTATTCACGAAGGGGAATCACTGATTGTTCAAGTCAAGCGAGGAGGCATTGGGTCAAAGAATCCTCAAGGTACTACGAAGATTAGTCTGCCCGGTCGGTACTGGGTGTTTCTCCCGAAGGATAGTCGACTCGGAATATCCCGAAGGATAACCGACGAAGACGAAGTAACACGTCTTAAGGAGGTAGCCCGAAGCCTGAAGGAAGAGAACGAGGGCTTAATTGCCAGGACGGCTTCTCTGGACGCAGATGAAAAAGATTTGAAGCGAGATTTTAATTTTCTTCTGGGGACCTGGAAAGGTATAGAAGAGGAAGCTAAGAAAGTGAACCCTCCCCATTTACTGCATGCCCACACTAACATTATCCGGAGAATAATTCGTGATCGTCTTCTGAGCGATGTGGATGAAGTCGTTATTGATTCCGGGGAAGTATACGAGGACATACTTGATTATATTCATTACTTGCGGATGAACAATTATAAGGATAGGATAAAGCTCTATGATGAAGATGAACCTTTGTTTGAAGCTTTTGGGATCGAACAAGCTTTAGAAAACTGCCTACAGCGCGAAGTTCCGCTGGGCTCAGGTGGATACCTGGCAATTGATGAGACTGAAGCTCTTACGGCAATAGATGTCAATACTGGTGGCAACGTGAATCACAAAAATCAGGCCCAGGCAATACTGAATACAAACTTGGCCGCGGCCGACGAGATACCTATTCAGCTCAGGTTGAGAAAAATCAGCGGGATAATAATTGTTGATTTCGTAGACATGTACACCGAGAGGGACCAGCAAAAAGTTATTAATCGACTGAAGAAAAACTTGAGAGAGGACAGGGTTCCAGCGGATTTTATCGACATGACGCCACTTGGGTTGGTAGAGATAACGAGAAAAAGAGAAGGTGAAAGTCTTGCTGATCTGCTGGAAGGGCAAAACACAGAGGGCTAGGTTTGCTCGCACCTAGCCCAATTTTCAGTAACACGCGTCAGCTCAGCTTTACTCGGAATAAGCTAAAGTTATAACTGAGGATGCTGCTAGTTTCCCATCCACCTTTGCGGTGACTTCCACCTTGTAGATAGCGCCTTTTGATCTTTTTATCTTTCCATTGTAAGTGATTTGGTCTCCAGGCTTAATCTGCTTACGGAATTTCGCGTCCTCTACCCCCACCAGGTAGCCAAGTGTCTGTCCAGTTGTCTGGCTTTCCGTTAACAGTCCTGCGACCTGGGCCATTCCTTCGATTATCATGGTTCCGGGCATAACTGATGGATAGGGTTC
>CAZTJJ010000019.1:20025-21958 GCA_964614065.1 uncultured Thermotogae bacterium | reverse complement strand
ATACATCTCAGGCACAGGTAACAGTTGTTTCCAAACTCTACTCTTCCGTCCCTAATAACTATGTTGTCTGCAGGACAAATCTTCTCACATATCCCACAGTCGAGACAATTTTCATCGACTTTGAACCTTTTCACGACAGTCTTTTTGATTACTCCGAAGATTAACCGCATGAGCGGTGTGAGTAACAGGTAAAGCAAGTTCCTGTCTGGCAAACAAACGTCCTCTTGTCCAACACCTTTCTCAGATAAGTAATCTATTCTCTCCAAAATCTTCGCTATCGAGTTATTTAGTTCTCTAACTGCTGTGTAGTCAGTAGCCAACACTCTTTTAGCAAACTTGGAATCTCTCTTTGTGATAATTAAGTGGTCATTTCCGGGCATTAAGAAGGTCTCGGTGTTTACCACTAAGAAATCGTTATCTATAAATAGTTCGGCAGAGTTTCTTAAAGAGTTTCCACTGCTATAGGCCATGGTTGAATATAGGATAACTCCCCTGCTCGAGGGTGGAGGTATCTGTCTTGCATAACTTTTCACAAAATCGGGCATCTCATAGCCGTACACGGGGTATCCAAACACGAGGAAGTCGTAGCTTTTTACTTCTTCCGGTTCAAAGTTCTCTATAGATTCACATCTGGTAGAATAACCTCTGTCAAGTAATCTACGACTGATTTGTTCTGCAACGAACTTCGTGTTGCCCGTACCGCTAAAATATAGTATCAATATTTTCATGATCGTTTCGTAAGTCCCTTAAATATAATTCTCCTTTTCTGGAAAGGTTGTAGTAAGTATGGTTCATGTGTTTGTCCCAGCCTTCTTGTCGGTGATAGCTTTCCAGCATTGTGCCTTGGACTCTTTTTAGCAGCCCTTTCTGGATCAGAGTCTCTACTCTATCACGAATTTCAGGCACTCCCGTTTGTAATTTTTGTGCCAGCATCAATATGTATTCGGGCCCCCAGGCGTGAATATACTTGAGGATCTCTATGTCCAGCTCGTCCTCGTTTTCTTCTGTCAGGTAACCTTGATTTATTAGTAACTGAAATAATTGACTGCTGACACGATCACGTTGTTTGCGATATTCATCAACCAATGCTTCTGCCTCGGAGTTTCCCTCTTGGTCAGTTAATTCCTCGGCCGCCGCAAGGTCACTAATAGCAGATCTCAGTTTCCTTGCGAGTGAGGAAATCTGTTTTAACTCGTCCAGTTTCTTTGACAGTTTGGCTATCTTGTCTGGATCACTGCTGATTTCTGGTCGAGCCAGCCGTTGCTTTAGCTCGTCCTCTTCTTTTTCTAACTTTTCAAGCCTTGACCAAATCTGTTCGTCGTCAAGATAGCTGCCGTTGAATAAACACATTTGGGATCCTGTCTCCACATAGGATAAACTTCATTCTTGAACTCATAGAAAATTGTACAAACTGCTCGGGGAATTTTGCCAGAAAACCTTCGAATGAGTTTGAAAGTTCGCATGGGTTGCAATTGGAAGTGTCATATGTTAACAACAGGTGGATGCGAGCTAGGTCAATTATTTTATTCAGGAGGTTGCTATGGCCGGAAAAGGTAGAGGAAGAAAAAGTGGACCTAAGTCCGCTGGCCCAGGTGGCGAATGCGTTTGCCCGTCCTGTGGTGAAACGGTTCCGCACAAGGCAGGTACACCCTGCTATGAGCGGGAATGCCCCGAGTGTGGCACAAAGCTTACCAGAAAATGAAGCTTGATCTGTAACTGTATCTAATAGCTAGCTATTTTGTGTAATTGATTAGCGTAGGAGATCTTTACGAAGCTATTGCTTAGTCATACGCGAGGCGTATCTTTTCGTTGGCCAGAGTGGGTTTAATTTTCTCTTTCCACTCTGGGCTATCCCAGGTACCCAGATTGGCGTGCACCCTGTAATACTTTTGCGGAATGGGGTGGGTTCCAATTACTACATCTATGTCATATC
>CAZTJJ010000019.1:0-19925 GCA_964614065.1 uncultured Thermotogae bacterium | reverse complement strand
CTGTAATACTTTTGCGGAATGGGGTGGGTTCCAATTACTACATCTATGTCATATCTTTCCTCAATAAAATCCTTGAAATGATCGATGTACGGACAGGGAGGATAGCCCACGACCAGCCCGGTAGCAAGATGAATTACATCTGCGCTGTTATTTATCATTTCTTCAGGCGCGTATTCTACGTTGCCACCCGGGCACCCTTCGCAGGTCGTATAACCGACCAACTCGACTTGGCTATCAGCGTAAATACTGAAAGCACCTTCTCTATTTCGAAGTGATCTGAGACACTTTCCTCCGGCACAACTCCGATAACGATCACAGATAATTATACCAATATTAGTTTTGTTCATGGACAAAATCCCCTTTTTTTCTCATTATTGTGCAGTCTTCTCTAGGAATACCCAACAACAAAGCTTGCCCTAGAGGTGTTTTTCCGCGTGTGATTGTATTCCATTTTACAGTGGACCCTTACAATTTGCACCCTAATTTCGATTACCATAAAAACTCGCTTCAAGTGCATTTTTGTTTCAGGTTCGTGGTGGGGGATATCCTTATGATAGACGTAAGGACAGATCATGTACGCAGGAAGGATCTGTATTCAACAGGTTAGCGTTTTTTGTGGCTGGAGGCTAGAGAGCTGTTTATTACAATAAGTTTGGGGTTCGAGATCTTAAAGCTCGGTTGCTGTGGATGGGGTTATTTCAAGGTTAACGATTTTCTTGAGTAATATAGGGGGATCGATACGGATAGTACGGACTGGAAAGAGCTCTATCGATACAAATCAAGCCCATGCAGATTTTTTCAATCTGGTTGAGGTAAATAAGACTTTCTACAAGTTACCACAGGTCAAAACTGCACAAAAGTGGAAAAATCTGGCTATCACCAAAACTTGCCGGGGAAGCTTTTAGAGTTTCTAGTGGCTTGTTTGTCCAGAAGATCGGTACTTATTGAGGACTTTTATCTTCCTTATTAAATACCATTTCCCCCTTGATGATCGTTTTTTGTACTTCTAAGTCATCGTCGAGGAAGACAAAATCGGCGTCCTTGCCTATTTCTATTGATCCTTTTTGATCATCTATTCCTATTAACTTAGCTGGAGTAAGGGTCGCAGACCGTATGGCTTCTGGTAAACTTACTCCGGCAAAAAACATGTAGTTTTTGACGGCTCGATCCATAGTTAGAGTACTCCCGGCAATACTGCCATTATCCAACCGGGCGATACCCTCTTTTACGTTGATTTTTTGGTTGCCCAGTTTGTAAAAACCCTCACTCAATCCGGCCGCACTTATTGCATCAGTTACTAAAAATAGTCTGTTGGGACCTTTCATTTGACTGGCAATTTTTATTGCCGAAGGATGGACGTGCAGGCCATCGCAAATTAAACCCGCGTATGCGTCGGAAGTGAGTGCTGCGCCAACGCAGCCGGGATGTCGGTGATGTAAGCCGGTCATTGCATTGTAAAGGTGGGTGAATGATTTAGCTCCTGCATGTAATCCCTGGTTAGCCTGCTCAAAGGTTCCTGCGCTGTGCCCAATGGAAGGTGTTATATTTAAGTCCTGGAGCTCGTGCATAATTTCGTGGGCTCCCGGAAGTTCAGGAGCGAGAGTAAAAAGCTTTACATGCTCCTCATAACCATTGATTAATTTATTCAAGGAGGAACTGTCGGGCTTTCGAACGTAATTTGGATCGTGCGTACCCCGCTTTTCCATAGAGATAAATGGACCTTCGATATGTATACCCACCAGGTTTTCCGTTTCACTTGTCAGGATTTTTTCAACCGTGGAACGCATATTAGATATATCTTCGGTAATGACCGTGGCTAGATATCCGGTACAGCCCGTTGAAAGCCAGTGGGAACTAAACCGCTGTATTCCCTTGGAAGTAGTGTTCAAGAAGTCTGCTCCCGCTCCTCCATTTACTTGTAGGTCGATGAAACCGGGGGCAACGTAATGTGAGGATGCGTCAATAATTGTTCGCTTTTCGTTTCTGTCGAGGGATCTATTGGATTTAGGGGGCTTAATTTCCCTAATTTTTCCGTCTTGAACTATTATCGTACATTGCCTTGACAGTTCCCGGGAGGGAAAGATAACCTCCCCATTTCTTATCTCCAGATCGTGCATGATATTTTGAATCTAAGCGCCTCCCGATCGCCGGAGCGGTTGTTTATTGTTTCCTTTTCTATACATCGCACTATATCACCTGACTAGCACGTTACTGAATTATGGACTTCAACAGGCTGATAACAAGCTAAGCAGTTTTCAGGTACTGTTTTCTCTTCTCGCCATGCTAGCTTCAGTTAGTTATTCCCGTCCGAAATTGCCCTGGAAAAACTGTAGGCATAAAAAATAGCTGCAATGTAACCAATTATCTCCTGCTCAGTGTCAGGCTTGCGTATGTTATGCTTGTATTCCCCAGATAAAGTATCTCACAGAGCGGTTAAAACTCCAACCTAAATTACGCGGTTTTGATACCTCGTTAAGTTAACACTGGATGAATTGAGTGATTGATTTTCCAGCCAGGACTTGGTTCAGCACCCATGTAAACTTCAAGTTAGTAGTATGATTCATTCCACCGGTGGCTTTTCGCCTGTAGTTTCCAACTCGACTTCCCCTTTTATTTCTTCGGATAGGGGTTCTTGGTCTGTCTTTTTGATCGTTCGCTTTTTCCAGGATCCAGTAAGAAACCACAGAAACGCCATAATCCCAACTATAAAATTACTTGTGAATAGGCCGAGCCAGATGCCGTCTGTCCCCAGGTTTATTCCCAGTATACCGAATGCCAGAACGTAGGAGACGCCTACTCGTAACGGGAGAAGTCGGATCAAAGACATGGTCATGGGTGGTCTCGTATGGCCAGCACCCCTGAACACAGAGCTTGTCAACCGAAAGATTCCGAAAAACGGTATCGACCATAGAAATATGCTAAGGAATCTACTTCCAGTATTAATGACATCGGGATCATCGATAAAGACCCCAAACAGCGGGCGCCTGGCCAGGAATATGCCAATTGCCAGTGTTAAGAGAACGGAGAAAGAAAGGGCAAAAGCTCTCTTGGCGATATCTGTGGCTCGCGATTTGTTCTTCGCCCCGATATTCTGACCAATCATGGTCGTGAGGGGTGAAGCAAGCCCCCAGACCGCCACGTTGAGCAATCGGATGATTCGTTGGCCGATTCCATACGATGATACTGCCACAACGCCCAGCCGGGAAATTAGAGCCATTAGGAAAATCGCTCCTACAGCAGTACCTGCTTGGCCGATAGCGGAGGGCAGACCGATTTTTACTATTTGTTTGACCCACCTTAACTTAAGGATTAAATAACGTAAATACAGTTTAATTTCCAGTCTGCCAGAGAACAGGAGGTAAATGGCTACAAAAGAAGCGATTCCTCGACTTAACACCGTCGCTAACGCGGCACCGGCGACTCCCAACTCCGGGAACACACCTATACCGAAGATAAGTAGTGGGTCCAAAAACATATTCACAATTACGGAGGTACCGGTGACTAACATCGGAGTGACCATATCCCCGATCCCTCTTACCAGAGCGCGGAATCCGAAAAACATAAACATCAAGGGCAATCCCGCGAAGATTATCCTGATGTAGATTAGTGCTTTAGGAAAGACATCCTGGGGTACGCCCATCAATGTGCGCAGCAGTCCTGGAGCTATTCCGAAACCAAGAGCTGATAGCAAAATTGAACCGATAAACATAAAAGACATTACCTGGCTGGCGGCCCTGTTGGCATTTTTTGCGCTGCCCGCGCCAGTGTGCTGGGAGACTAACGAAACGCCGGCTATAGAAAAACCGAATCCGAAGGAAATTAGCAAAAACACGACCGGGAACCCCACAGTCGGAGCAGATACTGCTACCTTACCGAGTTTCCCCAGCCAGTAGGTATCGACCAGGTTGTAAAGCATCTGGAGGATGTTCGATACGATGACCGGCCATCCCAGTACAAGGAGGGTCTTGATTATCGGGCCATTTAGTATATCATCTTTCAGGCGCGCAACTCTTGAAGATCTTTCTTTCATCTTTGATCAGTGTGTTAGTTCAAGTTATAATTAGTTTTCTGGGGTTGTAGTGTAACGATACTACTAACATTCGGCTTTTTGAGTACCAATAAAACATCGGGGTTTAACCCTGTAAATTCAACTTCGGTATGGATAAAAAGACAGGCTGAAGAACCTCACTCTATTTCGCAGTCGTTTGTTTTGTCCGGTGTGAAGGCTGGGATTATACATGGTCCTAACGCATCGGAGTCGTCAGATTATATAATCTCTCCAATGATTCCTTCCACTGAAGGGGTATAGTTTTCCCGAAAGGACAATTTATTTCGTGATAGGGGGAGCTATTCTCTAGTTTATAGTATAATCACTAGCAGTTTGGAGAGTCAGTGACAATTTTATTGCCGATTGGCAAGGAGGTATTGCAGATGAATTTTGCGATAAAAGGAGATAATTTACAGGTGTTAGAGGTTACCTTGGACAAAGGGGACTCTATTTACACGGAAAGTGGTGGAATGGCCTGGATGTCTGAAGATGTCCGGATGGACACCAACTCTCAGGGTGGATTAATGAAGGGTGTTGGTCGTATGTTTTCAGGTGAATCACTATTTATGACTACCTATTCAGCTGAAAACGATGGCGAATCGATTTCGTTTGCTCCGGAATTTCCGGGTAAAATCGTTCACCGCGACCTGGGAGATGGAGAAAGTATTATTGCTCAAAAGGATGCTTTCATGTGCGCTGCTTCAACCGTAGATCTAGCAATGCATTTTCGTAAGAAATTGGGAGCCGGTCTATTCGGTGGAGAGGGTTTTATTATGCAGAACATAACTGGTCCGGGCCATGTCTTTTTTGAGCTTGCTGGGGAAATTGTCGAGTACGAGCTAGATAAAGGGCAGACGATAAAAGTGGACCCAGGTCACGTTGCCCTATTTGAATCAACGGTTGATATGGATATTACCAGAATCAAGGGAGTCAAAAACGTATTTTTTGGTGGGGAAGGAATGTTTTTAGCGACTCTGACTGGACCTGGAAAAGTATGGCTTCAATCCATGCCACTTATGAACTTAGCCGCGAGGCTTGGTCAATACCTTTCCTTGGATAGAGATTAGTAGTAAAGGTAGGTTATTCAAACAGAGATAACAATCTCTGTGATAATGTCGTCACAAAATTCTTGGAAAAGTTCACTTGCACGGAGGCTGGATGCAGGGGGCAATGACTGCTTAATTCCAAATACATCCTCTTTGGTGTCAATCTTGATGTTATCGACGTCGATCCATGTCGATAACTCTTTTAAATCAGTCGGCCGGTTCCCGCTCCATTCACTAACTATTTTGTGCGAAACATTGGTCCCAATACGTTCCTTTCGACTCTCAGTTAATTTTTTGAATCTACTAATGTTCATGATTTACCTTTTATCCTGTCCTTTTTTGTGTCTTTAATTTATCTTCTACCGTAAGGTCATTCCATCCCCGAATTTTTTTCATGAAAAAGTTACTATTTTTTTATTTGTTAACGTAAAGTACCAATTATACTTAACCTCGGCGCATACTGAGGCTTTTTGATACTCCGCTACAGGCTTCTCGGAATATTACACATACATATTATCACTCAGATTACTGTAAACTTCAAGTTGGAACCATCCACTATTGGCCTGTCCTTCCGTTCCAACGTGGTATACCGCGACCTAATCTGGGGCAAATCTTGCTGCAGTAAAAATTATTGACAATTCGGCAACGCGTCAGAGCAAAAGATTGCATCCCAAAAAGTCCACGAAAATTGCCCTCTTGAGATGTTAATTCAGTAGAATTTTGATATCTTCAACATTCATTTCATAGCTCTCTCTTCTTTCTTAAATCCTTCTTTTTTGAAACATTTGGCTTTCAGCTGTGTACATAAAGTGTCGCTGGAAGGCGAGGAATTTGACATGGATCTAAGGGGGACAAAAAAGTTGTGATACTAAGCAGATTGATTTTGATACACGTGGAGGTGTATTAGAAATGAAAAAAGTCGTGGTTAGTTTGGTAGTCCTGGTTACCTTGATTAGCATTCCGCTTTTTGCTATGGCCTGTGATGCTCCTGACGGTCTGATAAAAGCCAGGTACGGTCATGGCTGTCCAGGCGGTTACACGTCAATAAGTTATCATCTTGGCTGTTTGACGTTTAGACTTTGCGTACCAGTAAGCAGCACTTCGTATTACAGACCGAAACCATGTCCCGGGCCCAAACCACCGTACCAACCGAGACGGCATAATTGGCCTTCACCGCCCCGTAAGCATCATCAATCACAGTACTTTTCTAGTCACAACCCACCGCCGTTGGGCTCACCCCCCTCTCTGCCGCGTCATCCCGGAGGATACTGTTCGCCCCCGGGGTATCAAAAAAATAGGGCAGTCCATGAGAGACCTAAAACGAATTTAAGTCGACTCAGCCTGGTGAGAAAAGACATGTACTTTTACTACTCCGGAACATATACCTGGCGAGCGTCAACTGTAGTAGGAAAATGGATTCCCGTTTACGTCAACTTGTCCAGTGGAGGAAACTTAAAAATAGTGGAGCGCTATTACAACACGGGCGGAACTCAGAACTATAGCTGGGGTTACCGGTCTGCGGGCTGGACTAAGTTTTGGTTTCATGCGGATACCACAGGTTGGCATGCACTTATCAGTAACACAGATGGTTCATGGGGAAACTGGATATGGATTTATGTCTACTAGTGCCTCGCAATCATCTTATCACCAACTTTATGCTGAGCTAGTCTTTTTGTACTCACTGTAAGTGGATTGGCTATCCGGTTCCACTCTGCAATCCCGGTGCTTTCTGCACGGGATGTTCATTCTGTAACCCGGCCCCACGCCCGAGTGCTTGGAAATTCGTGCGGGTACGCACAGTCTGTAGGCCGGGTCCCCGTGTCCGGCGCTACCAAGGTGTGCATATTTGTTCGTGGCGATTTCTTTTTTTGATATCAGTGGTTTCCCTGCAGTATCCAATATTATAGGTGAGTGTCAACCTATGTGCTATTAGAAATTTCATCGAGGGAACGGCCTTCGTAAACCGGTGTGTCTTCCAAAATCCTGTTTTCCCTAAGCCAGTAGGTATTTGACAGGAGGAAATTCAGGACTTATTCTGGTAAAATAGAACTTGTCTCAGGTGTTTACCCTCTTCGACATTGCCTGCGATTATCCTGTTCCGTTATAATTTTTTAGCAAATCCTCAGTTGAAAGCATTAGTATACATCCAAGTAGTTTTTGGGGGTTCTCAATCAAGTTAACAACCTCTGGAAGTGATTTAATGTCTCAAAGAGCTAACGATTGGCTGAGTCAGGCGAAAAAGGATTTGGATCAGGCTCGAGCTTCCAAAGAAGACCAGCATCACGAATGGGCCTGTTTTATTGCCCAACAGGGTGCAGAGAAAGCTGTAAAAGCACTTCATCTTAGCGTGGGACAGCAAGCCTGGGGGCATGTAATAGCGAAATTAATGCAGGAACTGCCCGGTGACTGTCGTCCGCGAGATGAGCTCGTGGAAAAAGCCAGGGTACTGGACAGCTTCTATATTCCAACACGTTATCCCAACGGACACCCTGAAGGTGCTCCCTTCGAGCATTTCGGGGCCCTCCAAAGCGAGGAGGCGATTAACTATGCCCGTGAGATCGTTGGATTCGTCAGTGATAAGATGGCCGAGCAAGCATGAAGTTGAAAAGGCCATCCAAAAGTGGGTCAATCAGCTTATCGAGGTTAGGGCGGACATAATGCGGGTGGGGTATTTTGGTTCTTACGCAACTGGTAACTGGGGTGTTGGTAGCGATCTAGACGTAATTGTCATATTGGAAAAGTCCGAGCAGGACTTTGAACGCAGAGGAATACAGTTCGATACCGGTGATTTACCTGTTCCCAGCGATATACTGGTCTACTCTGCGGCTGAATGGAATAAAATGAAGCAAGAAGATGATTACTTCTACCGCCGGGTAAGCGATGAAGTGATTTGGGTTTACCTCTAATCAATTCGACATTCTGGTTTCGAAACTCTCCTCACGATCAATTTCAATTATCTTATTCCAAAAAAGTCTTCGACAGAACTCCAGAATTTGGAATCTCCTCTTGTAGTATCAAGGAGCAATTCCATGTGTCCTGCTCCTTTCATAAGTAAAAGGTCGTTTTTGACGCCCATTTCTGTGAGCTTCTCGCTAAGCTGTATGGATTGTTTCGGGAATACTTCACCGTCCTCTCGACCGTGAGCCAAAAATACGGGAGGGAAAGACTCTTTCAGGTTGTTGAAAGGCTGTGCCTCTTCCCAATAACTTTTTTGTCCGAGAAATCTTCTTACTCGCGGATCAGCCTTATCGAACGGATAGAATTGATAGACCCCCGACAGTAGGATAAACCCGAGAATCCGTTCCACTTTCAGTTTTGCCTGTTTACGCCACTTGTCGGAAAAGCCAGCCAGAGAAGCCAGATGGGCACCGGCAGAATGTCCAGCCAGGTATAAAGAGCCCGTAAAGTTGTCGTAATTATCCTGAATCCAGCTTAAGGCTGCGGCGATATCACCCATTTGATCTGGATATGTGTACTCCGGTGCCAGCCGATAGTTAGTAAGTGCCACGATGAAATTGTGCCTGGCCCAGGTGCGGCCAATAAATTTATGAATATCTTTGCTTCCGGTTTCCCATCCTCCACCGTGAATAAAGAGGATTGTTTCTGTTTGATCGTGAACATCAACCGGCTCGTAAATATCAATCTTCTGCCGTTCGTGTACTCCATACTGTAGGTCTCTTCGTTCTACAGTTTCGGAATTAGACCAGAACAGGTGACGTCCCGTGGACAACATTGAACGAGTACTCGGCATTTCCGATATAAACGTACGGGTCACTTCCCAGTTCAAATTTCCTCCACTGAGTTGAGAAGATTTAAGTAATTGATTTGCCTCGGTCATGACTAACAAGGGCGAGCGCCTGGAGGCTAGTCTTGGATCTATCGTTACAATTCATACTATGTACCAGCAGCGCAAGTTATATACACCTTTGGTGATTACCTTTCCACCTCGATAACTTTTCCCACTCCACTCTTTATGTAGTCTTCGTCGTATTCTCTGGCAAAGAGTTCCCTGCAGCGATCCCCGGAACAATGAGAAGGAGCAACTTTTTTCACCCCGAGCTCTCGGAATTGGCTCACGATCGTTTGTAACTCCCCGTCCGCGGCACCGACGAGGTGAAACCCACCCGTAACCAGGTAAAGTTCTTTTTGCAGTAGGTTTTTCGCTTCATTGGCAATGTTAACAACTCCTGGGTGGGCGCAACCGGTGACAACTACTAACCCCTTATTCGTATCTACAATCAATGACTGCTCCTTGATTCCTATTCCCAGTTCTCCGGTGGTGTAGATATTTTCCGAAATTTGAATTGAATTGCTTACGTTTTGATAACGTGCTCCTTGACGTTCTATCATTTTCCTCGTTGAATCGGGGAGTGAAGAAGGAATGTAGACGGTCACCTCGTTGTTTTCCCCTAAAAAGCCTTCGAGGCCACCGAGATGATCCCCGTGAACGTGGGATATTGCTACTAAATCGATTTCTTTGGGATCTATCCCCATTTTCTCCATGTTGGAGAGAAGAATTGAACTGCTCGAACCGGTGTCGAAAAGTAAAGTAGTGTTTTTCGTCCTGACTACACATCCGAACCCCCAGCTTGTGGTAAGATCCGGGTTCACCTGATAATTGTCGTAAACCACCGTTAGTGAAACCTCGCCCTCTTCAATTGGAATAGAACCGTTATTAGCGCTCGCGAAGCCGCAAACAACCAGAAGGGTAAAAACCACTAACCCTGTTAGTGTCAGGAGACAATATTTGTTAACCATAGACAAACCTCCTTCTAGAAGGCTAACTTAGAATAGTGGAGCTTAAATTTGTTGTCCTGTGGTAGCAGATTATTAGAGATTTCTGAACTTTGTTACTTGCTGGTAGCGTTGATGGTTATCCTGTTGTGCCAATCCGATGTTACTACTTACATTGGAAGCAGTCAATTAATCACGTTTGCGGTATGAGAATTCCTTGGGGAATGTATGGATCCTGTAGCTTTCCTGGTTGTTTGCAGTCAGGTATTGAGCTGTATTTTATCTACCTGTGATCCTTTCCATGTAAAATTTATCGTGAAAAAATCTTTGACGGAGTTCCCTGCTTATTGTACTTTGCTTTCGTAGCCCTTGAGGATCAAACTGGTCGTAGAGGTTTTTACCTCTTCCATATTGCGAAACTCCTCAATTATATCATTTAACTGTTCAATGGTGCTTGTTTCAAGATGAGCCTGTATGTCGAACTCCCCCGTCAATTCGTAGACCGTATCGATCTGCTCATAGGAAGCTATCTTTCTTGTTGCTCTAGTTGTGTAGGAGGTGCTGTGTAGAGAGATAGAAATAAGAGCCTCCACCTTGACCGGAATTCGGCTTCGTATATTTAAATCTAAAACATCATCCGAAATTTCCAGCAGATCGACATCGGTAAACCTTATCTTTCCGTCCCCACCAGCCTCTTTGACCAGCTTGACTATCCTCGCCAAATCCTCATCGGCTGGCTCAACACCCATACGGTTTAGGCGGTCACGAACAACTGCCTTCCCCGCATATTTATCGATCACCAGCTCCCGATGTTTGTGAACAAGATCTGGGGGTATTGCTTCATACGTCTTTGGATCCTCTAGAACTGCTTTCGTATGAAGCCCAGACTTATGAGCAAACGCGTACTTTCCAACTATTGGTTCAGTTTCAGAATTCAATAGGTTTGACATTCGCTCAACTTCCTCAGAAAGCTTCGGTAACATGGTGAGCTTCCAATCCTTATGCACGTCAAATAACCTGGTTAACGCTACAACCACCGGAGCAAGAGGAGGTATTCCAGTTCGCTCACCCAAACCGTTCACGGTTACGTCAATTAGATAGGCCCCCGACTCGAATCCGGCCAGCGAATTGGCAACAGCCATACCATAGTCGTTGTGGCAGTGGACGTGCAGAGGAAGGTCAGTTAAACGCATTACTTTCTTAATCAAACTTCCATATGAGGAGGGGGTAGCAGTTCCTACCGTATCCGCTATACTGATTCTATCCGCTCCAGCCCCCTCGGCTGATTTTATTGCCTGTTTGAGATACTCCAAGTCAGTTCTGGTAGCATCTTCAGGCGTGAATCTAACCTTCAATCCTAACTTCTTTGCCAACGAGACGCTCTCATGTATCATTTCCAGTCCCTTCGCGTGCTTAACATGAAGCTTGTGATCCAAGCTTAGTTGAGAGGTTCCCAAAAAGATCCCAATCCAGTCTACTCCAACTTCGCTGGCCTGGTGAATGTCCTCCTTTAACGCTCTGGAATGGGCCATTGTCTCTGCCTGCAGGCCATCACCAGAAATGACTCGGCAAGCTTCTTTTACATCTTGTGACACTGCAGGGTGACCAACCTCGATGATATCGATTCCAAATTCGTCAAGGAGTCTGGCAATTTCTAGCTTTTCTTCCACTGTAAAAGAAACTCCAGGTGTCTGCTCTCCCTCTCTCAAAGTCGAATCAAGCAACTGCATGTAGTTCTCCTTTATACCGTTCTCCAACACAAGGGCTACCCTCAGTAAGTGTTTTTTCCGTCATAATAACACTCAATCGGTAGTCCATTACCCCTGAAGCCACAATTACGCACACGTCCTCTCCATGTTTTTTAACATACCACATAATACCTTCGCCGCCTTATGATATTCTGACAATTTGAGGTGCTCATTTGGAGTATGATCCATGGAAGAATCCCCTGGCCCATATGCAACAACCGGAGCTTCCCAATGGTCAGCAAAGATATTCATGTCAGCAGTTCCGGTCTTTAGTTTAAACTTCGGTCTTCCGCCTTCATCTCGTATAGCCCCTAAAAAAGCGCTAACTAACTTACCCCGTTGGGACGATCTAACTGGTGGTATCATTCTGCTAATTTCGACCTGAGCTGGCCCTGAGCTTTCCAATGCAAATTTCCTCAGTTTTTCGAGATTATCGCCCGGGGCGACCCTGACGTTGAGATGCATCCTCACCCTATCAGTAAACGGATCTATATCTGTGTTGATTTGTGTTAGCCTTATACTGGTGTCAAAAAAACCGGAACCTTTATTCGTGCAGAAGTGATCCTTTAATGTCTCATAGTACTCGACTGCTTGTTCTGCTGGAATCGGTGAACCCTCTCCACGGTGAGTCTTGGGAGTTGATAAGGTGTACTCGATGGAAAAAGAACCCCGATAACCAAGGGTAATCCCATCCCAGCTGCTTGGCTCCCCGACTACGACGTAGTCCGGAGAGAATTCGTCTAGCAACTGATAGGCACCTTTGGAGGTACTTTCTTCCTCTACCACACCAACCACGATCAAACTAACAGCTTTCGAATTTTTCAGGTGCCTCCCGGCTTCCACGAAACTAGCCAGGGAGGCCTTGGCATCAACCGAACCCCGACCGTATAAATTGCCACCTTCTATTCTGACGTCTATTTCCCCTGGGACAGTATCAAGATGTCCAACCAACATTATTGTCTTTTGCCCAAAACCTATTTGGCCAATCAAGTTACCTACTTGGTCCACCGTGGTCGAGTAACCTAGTTTCTCCATGTTTGGGCGCAGATATTCCACAAGCCTCCCCTCCTGGCCGGTTGGACTGTAAACAGACACCATTTTTTTCAACATGTCAACGCTTTCGGTCATGTCGTGAGTCATCCTAATAGTTCAATGATCCGATCGGCTATTTCGCTGGTAGAACCAGTTCCTCCTAGATCGGGAGTCAATAGGTCTCCCTGGGTTAAGAGTCTTTCAGTTGCCGAATTGATTTCTACCGCCGGTCTATCCTGACCTAAGTAGGATAACATCATCACAGCTGAGCGGATAAGGCCCAGCGGGTTGGCAACGTTTTTGCCAGCTATGTCCGGGGCGGATCCGTGAACTGCTTCAAATACAACGTAGTCATCGCCGAAGTTCCCGCCCGGTGCTACACCCAGACCACCGATAAGTCCTGCCGTAAGATCCGATAAGATATCACCATATAGATTAGGGGCAACCAGTACGTCAAAATCTTCAGGGTTCACCACTAGCTGTAGCGCCATATTGTCCACGATCTTTTCCTCTAGCTCGATCGATTTATAGTCCTTGCTAACACTTCTCACGGTTTCAAGAAACAGTCCGTCGGTTTCCTTTAAAATGTTTGCTTTGTGTATGACGGTCACCTTGTCCCTTTTAGTGGTAAATGCATACTTAAACGCAAAACGGGCTATTTTCTCCGACGCCTTGTAGGTAGTTAGACGGATTGCTTCAGCAAACTCGTCATCGAATCTGTGTTCTACACCGTAATAGAGCCCCTCGGTATTTTCTCTAATTATGACCAGATCTATTTTTCTATCTCCTAAATCAGGTCCCAGATCTGGTAAACTTGTAACCGGGCGTACATTGGCAAACAATCCAAGACTTTTCCTGAGTGCCACGGTCAAACTGCTATGCCCCATTCCAATTGGAGTGGTTATTGGTCCCTTGATTCCCACCTTGTTTTTACGAAGCGAAGAAATCATCTGCTTCAGCATTTCCTCCCTGTTTTCTTTCTCCGGATATGGCGTAATTACCTCCCAATCTATTCGTGCGGAGGAAGCATCGACAACTCTTTTCATGGCCTTACTTATCTCCGGGCCGATCCCGTCGCCTGGAATTAAGGATATACGCGGTTTATCCATGGGTAACAGTAAATGGGACGCATTTATTGACTGGCGGGATAATTTCTAAGTTACGAATACCTGACTCCTGGCCCGGTTGCTCAGCCCCAATGTTCTCTGAGATGTTCATTTCTGTGCTTAAACTCATATCAAACTACCTCCTGGAGTAAGTTGCTCGTAGGTGCCTGCGTCTTTTAGTAGCCTTACCATAACCCTGCTTGCTCTGACCTAAAATATTTCATCCAGCACTTCAATTACTTCATCGATCTCAGATTCGGAAATTTCAAGCGGTGGCAAAAACCGTATAACCGTCGACCCAGCCGGTAAGGCCAGAATATTGTGTTCCAGCAATCTATCCAGGTATACTCCGGACCGCTTTCTTAATTGAACCGCCAGCATAAGACCCTTACCCCTGATCTCCTTGATCAACTTATGCTTGCTCATAAGTTCCCTAAGACGGTGGAGAAAATAATTGCCCCTTTTGGCTGCCAGTTTCACCAATCCGTTAGCCTGGATATACTCGATTGTTGCCAACGCGGCGCTGGCAGCCAAGGGATTACCCCCAAAGGTACTTCCATGTAACCCGGTTGAAAATTCCATGTCCTCTCGAATGAGGGAAGCACCAATTGGCATCCCTCCACCCATAGCCTTGGCAAGAGCCATTATATCCGGTATTACGCTCCAGTGTTCGCTGGCAAACATCTTTCCCGTTCTACCGAAGCCGGTTTGAACCTCGTCAAATATCAGCAACGCACCGTTTTGATCACAAAGTTCTCTAACTCCTTCGAAATAACCTTCGGGAGGAAGGTAAATCCCGCCTTCACCTTGGATTGGTTCCAGCAACACGGCTGCTGTACTCTCCGAAATTGCTTTATCCAGTTTGATCAAATCCCCGTAAGGAACGTGACTAAAACCGGGCACCAACGGTCTAAATGGCTTGCTATACTTACGTTTCCACGTAGCAGATAGGGATCCAAGCGTCCTTCCGTGGAAACCTCTCATGGTGGCAATTATCTCCTTACGATCGGTAAAGACGCGGGCGAACTTAATGCTTGCCTCAATTGCCTCCGTTCCAGAGTTACAAAGAAACGATTTGCCAAGACCTGGTGGAGATATTTCACTTAGCTTCTCCATAAGATCTGCCCTGACCTGGTTATAAAAGTAAGATGGAGGACATGTTAACAACTGATGGGCCTGTTTGCTTATCGCTTCTGCCACCTTTTGGTTAGAGTGGCCGACTGCCGCAACCCCTATGCCCGTAGCCAGATCAAGGTATTTGTTTCCCTCGTTGTCATAAAGATTTGTGCCCGAGCCTCTCGTTAATTGAATATTCTGTGGTGAATATACTCCAGTTGAATATCTATCTTCTTTTTGTATATACTCGTCCATATTTACCACCGGTCCTCCTCTCCCATTAAGTTATCTTCGTTCCGCTTCCAGTCATACACTCAGTTAGGGGATTTTTCTTTGTTCCATCGCCCAATATTACGGAGCCAACGCCTCCGCTAATTGCCTCTTTTGCCGCCAGTAACTTTGTCTTCATCCTTCCCTTAGCAAACTCATCGATGTAATTATCGATATTCTCCTGATCGATATTCTCGATTAAACTGTTACCATTATTGATATCTTTCAATAGACCGGGAACGTCGGATAAAAGAAATAACTTGTCCACCGAAAACGCCTGGGCCACTTTCGCCGCCGCCCTATCTCCATCTACGTTCACCGCCACACCCTCAAACGTGACCGCAGGAATTGTCAATACCGGCTTGTAGCCTGCATCTATTAACATCTCCAGTGGCTTTCTGTTCACCTTCTTTACGATGCCGCTGTGTTCGCCCCGAAGAATCACTCTTTTTCCGTCCTTTTTTATTTTTAGAGTTGATTTTCTCTTACACTCAAGCACCCTACCGTCCAGACCGGAAAGCCCAAAGGCATTTACTCCTAACGACTGTAGCTTTTCTACGATGAATGTATTCATCTTGCCCGGATAGACCATGTTGATCAACTCAACTGTCTGTTTGTCCGTGAATCGGCTCTGGTATCCGCTAACAGATTCCACTATTCTTGGGGGATGGCCAAGCTCTGTGGATATTTTGTCAAGCTGGTGGGAACCTCCATGTAGTAATATCCACTCATCATAACCGGCTAGATCTTCCAGAAATCCCTCGTAGTTTATCTTCTCACTACCACCTATTTTTATAACGAACATGTTTCCTCCTAAATAGCTTTAAATTGGGTGCAGACTCGTTCTATCCAGTCCCGCAGTTTCGGATATACCGAAGGAGATATTTGCTGCCTGAACTGCTTGTCCCGCTGCCCCTTTCACCAGGTTATCAATTGCCGCCATAATGACCAGGCGGTTTCCCCGCTGGTCGAGCTCAAATCCGATCTCTATCATGTTGGTTCCGTTCAACAACTTTGGTTCAGGATACCGGTAAATACCTTTCCGGGCCTTGACGAATCGTATAAATGGTTCATCTGCGTAGTACTGCCTGTAAACTCGCCACACCTTAGATGTATTTGGACTGTTATCAAAGAAGACGTGAATTGTACTCATTATTCCTCGAACCATCTCCACACCGTGTGGTGAGAAAGACACATCTATTCCAAGCTCCTGCTGCATTTCAGCTAGGTGTCGATGCCCAAACGGCTTGTAACTTCTGACCACGCCGTGTCTTTCCGGATGGTGGCTGCCGGGATTGACTTTAACTCCTCCCGCCGAAGAGCCGACTTTGGAATCCACGATCACTCTCTTTATATCGTCTGCCAGCTCAGAGACCAGTGGATAAAGAGGAATGATGGCCGCCGTAGCGGTACATCCCGGGGAGGAGATGTAATCTGCCCCGGCGATCTGCTCCCTGTGTAACTCCGGTAATCCATATACGAACTTTTCGTTTAGCTCCGGGTCAACATGTTTTTTACCGTACCATTTTGCGTAATCTTCTACGCTTGAGAGTCTAAAGTCTCCGGAGAGGTCCACGATCTTTTTCGATATATTCAGATAAGAACCCATGAGTTCCATCGACTTTCTATGTGGTAAGGCGGTAAAGAGCAGGTCCAAATCTTCTACTTCATTTGCCAGATCGTCGGGATGAACAAAGCTTAAATTCGTCTTGTCTCGCAGGTTTGGATGAAGTTTAGTTACCGAGCGGCCTTCGTTTCCCCGAGAAGTAACTGCCACCACTTCAACGAGAGGATGGTTGAGGAGTATCCTCAGTAGTTCACCTCCAGTGTATCCAGAACCACCCACTATCGCTGCTTTAAGATAATCGTTCTCCGTCATTTTAATCTCTTCCCACTTTTTCTACGTAATCGATGATCTTTTCGGGAATGTTCACCCCGGTCGGATCTATGCTGTTTTTGAATTCTATTGTATAGTTGACTTCCGTGACTGATAGCCCGTCAGTTGTCTCCAACAGATCGACGGCCAGTACGCCTCCACCGACAGCCTCCGAGGTATCCCTGCATAAGGCTTCCAGCTCCCTGGTTACATGACAGTTTGACGCCTTCCCACCCCGAGCGGTATTGGTAATCCAGTGATCGGACTCACGGTATATGGCAGCTATGGTATTCCCATCGACCACAAATGCTCTAATGTCCCGATCGGGCTTTTGGATATACTCCTGGATGTAGAATATCTTGTGGTAATAGGAACCCAGTTGACATTTATGTTCCAATACGGCCTCGGCAGCTTCACGGTCGTTAATCTTGGCCAAAAGCCTCCCCCAGGATCCGGTAACTGGCTTTAATACCACCGGATAGCCCATCTCCTCTATTGCACAAAGAGCGCTTTCTTTGGTGAATGCAACTCGTATTTCTGGTGTGGGAACTCCAGAGTCCATTAAGGACTTTGTGGTGGCAATTTTGTCCCCACAAATCCGCGCTGTATGGTATGAATTGATTGTGGGAACTGAGCTATTCTCAAACAGGTTTAAAATGTAGAGGGCCCGAGAGTGGGAAACGTCACGCTCTAACAAGACATCTAATTCGTAGTCCTCATCGAAGTCGAAAACTAGCTTACGACTGTCAATTCTTTCCAACTTAATTCCCCTGCGCTTCACCTCCTCGATAAGCAATTTCTCCTCCACACGAATACGGGAAAATAGTAAACCCAACCTTAAATTAGACATTGAGCCTCTCTACCTCCTTTTGGATTTTCACCTGTTGAACTGCATAATCAATTACTCTAGCGGGGATGTCACCGTCAATTACCTTCATCGATTCCTTAAACTCCATACAAGGATTGATTTCGTTGACTACCAAACCATGCGAGGATTCTAACAAATCAACCGCCAGGACACCTCCTCCAACCGCTTGATTCGTCTTGGCCAATATGTCGATCAAATCCTTTTTGACCTGATAAGGTCTTGACTTTCCGCCCCGGGCTGCGTTGGTAACCCAGTGATCCGATTTTCTGTACGCAGCTCCAACTACGTCGTCCCCGATTAAGAATGCACGAATATCCTTGTTGCCTGTTTCGACAAATTTCTGGATATAGTAGACGGAATGATAACGAGAATCCAGGTAGGATTTGTGTTCTAATATGGCTTCTGCAGACTCCCTATCATTGATTTTAACCACCATCCTACCCCAGGATCCGTCGACTGGTTTTAAAACAGCCGGGTACCCTATATTTTCAACTGCTACCAGTGCGCTTTGTTTGTCGAAGGCGACTCTAAAATCAGGAGTGGGCACTCCCTCTCGTTCCAAGAGCAGAGAAGTTAACACTTTGTCCCCACAGATTTTCACGGTATCAAAGTCGTTGATTAACTTCACTGGGCCTGAATCTAGCATTTCCATCACGTGGTAAGCACGGGATTGGGATATCTCTCTATCTATCAGGACATCCAGATCATCGAAATCGGACAGATCCCATATGATTTTCCGTGGATCAACCACAGACAACTTGATATCGCTTCTGTTTCTCGCTTCTTTGATCAACAGTTTCTCCTCCACGCGAATTCTAGAGGACAGTATTCCAAGGTTTGTCTTCAATTTTTACTCCCCCCAGTCTTCTTCTTCCTCGGGGGCCAGCTCGACCTGAGGTGGATCGAGGCTCACTACTTCCAGTTCCAAGCCACAAGTTGGGCAGTCGATGATCTCGTTTTGGATCGTGTCTTTGGCTAGCTCTATTTTTGTTCCGCATTCTGGGCAATTTACCATGTTAGAACACCTCCTGGATAAAATATTGTGCAAATTACCGTTAGTTGATACGCAAATCAGCTAGAGGCTGAAATGGGCACTACTTAGTTGGTCAATAAAGGTCTATTTAGGTACCTATACAATGAAAAAGGAAAAAAAGAGTAATAAAGATAGGTATTAAGAAATGTAAGGGGAGGGGAACCCCTTCGGCCTGGTTTTAAGTGTAGACGGATGAAAGGTAATAACAGGAAGGCCTTTCAACTTAAACTCAGTTTTGTTTTGTAATACTGTTAAACTGTACTGTAACATTTTAGTCCACACATCCAGTTTGAAGAGACTCACCGGCTTTGCGCCGGGAAGATCATTGAGCAGTTTAACGAAAAAGCTTCAAGAAGTCAACCCCAATAAGCTGTTTGATTGACGAGCTTCAGGAAAATAATCTAAAGCATAGTCTCTTTTTGGGGCTAGTACGGGAAGTCCAAAATGAGACAATGGTGTGAAAGAAGTCGTAGGTTCGCTCGATGAGGTTGAGGAAGTCGTGAAAATAAGAGGATTTGTAAATTCCTCCAGCGACTTTCATGATCAATCGATGGTGATAGACGGGGCATCAGAACTTCTCGTCAAGGTATTTGGAGATAGAGGAAAACATACCAGGGCGGCTTTGGGTACCTCAAATCTGCCAGGAAACATGCCGGTAGAAATCGAGATGTCCTTCAGGGTAAAAGAATAGGTTGTGAATAGTATTCTACCATAACCTCAAATAGTTGCAGTTATATCGTGCTCTTGGAAAGGGGCAGACAAAGCGGTCAAAACAGCTATCTGAATGGAACCGCTTGCCCTGGCAATGTGGATAAATGTGTTCCGATTAAGATCGTTCTCAAATTGCTGCCTTATAACTGGAAATCTCCCTAGTCCGTAATTATTATTAATAAGTAACTGTTCTGGATTAATTTTAACTGGGGAGGTAATTATGATAGGTAAACTTGAGATATTAGGTTATTTTTCTCTGGCCATCCTGCTGGCAATAAATGTTATTGGTACAATGGGCTTTGCCCAAAATAATGAATCGAACGGCATCGATAAAGAG
>CAZTJJ010000018.1:0-22550 GCA_964614065.1 uncultured Thermotogae bacterium | reverse complement strand
AAAGTTATTTTCACCGTCAAGACACTCTAACCTTAATTGCAGTGCTTGAATATTTATAATCTAATATTAAGATTGCCCAGTCAAAAGGCAAATCCAGCAGTTTAGCATGACTAAAATTGAGCTGCACCATTTACAACATTCATCCGACAATTTATTGAAAGACGAGCGTTAGTTGTGATAATTAATTGGAGCTTAATTAAGCGGTTTTTTCGTCCCGGCTGAAAAGTTCAAGATAATCCCTAGAGTATATTTTAAAAGCGAAAATAGGCCCAGCAGTCAATCGAGAACATGATCCTGGATGAAAGAATCCAGTTTATTACAGATGAGGAATTGGTCCTTTTATTCTTTCCCAGAAGGTGGTCTCAAGCGAGAGAATCGCTCAACTTAGGTTAGATAATTAGCTATCCGGAAATTCGTTTATTGGATTTTTCTATGGTAATATTTTCCTCTTAATCAAGCTATAGTTATCTCTTTTTCTTAACAATCACAAGAATTGAAAAGGCACAGTGGTGAATAATGTCCACGTTAGTTGGAGTAGCTGATCTGGGTACGTATTCTACAAAAGTAATTATTGCGGATTCGGGAGACAGGGGAAAAATCAATATTAAAGGAATAGGAAAAAGTTCCCTCGGCCTTACGAACACAAGGAAACCTACCGACAAACCCGCAAAGACAGCAAAAGCCCTCCGTGTTGCAATGAAACGGGCTAACGAAATGGCCTGTTCGCAAGTCAATGCGATTTGCGTCGGAATAGGCGGGAATTTCATTGGCTTCCAACGAAAAAACACCACGGTTTCAATCAGACATGAAGATAACATCATACAAAACGAGGATATAGATCGGTTAATTGAACTGGCCAGAGAAGATGGGGGGCCGTCCGGAAAGAACATCGTATCGGCTACGCCCTACAGTTATACCGTAGACGGCCAAGGGGGGGTCTCCGATCCAGTAGGAATGTATGGTAAGCGTCTAGACGCAACTATTGAATTAGCTACTGCCCCCAAAACAATAGTCAAAGACTACGAATCTACGGCAAGGCAGGCAGGTTTACAGATAGACAACCTAATACCCAATCCTACAGCTATCCGCAATTTGTTTCGAGATCGCCTTAACACTCGAAGCAATCAGATAGTTATAGACTTGGGACATAACTCAAGCAAGTTAGCTATCTTCGAAAATTGTGCTCTCTCCAAGCACCAAACTCTACCCGCCGGTGGTAAAAATCTGACCGGGGATCTAGCAGCTAAGCTAAATATCGACGGCGACCAAGCAGAAAAAATTAAACATGAGTTATCAATTAATGACAAATCTGGAGTAGAAAAACTCAAGTATACAAACTATGCAGGAAAAACAAGTAAAATAGAAAGCTCTGAAGTCAGGAAAGTCTTGACTTCCAGGCTAAAAGAAATTTTTGATATGCTACTTTCAGAAATTAAGGATTCTGGTTACTCTGAAATCCTTAATAATGGGGTGACTATTATTGGAGGTGTGGGAAATACCTCTGGATTGATAGACTGGTTGAACAGGAAATATCAGGAGAATTTCAAGCTTGGCCTAGTTTCTTCAAAGATCACCGGGCTGGAAGATATTATCTCCAACCCTGCTTACACAGTTTCGTTGAGTTTACTACTGGAAGCTACCTCGTGCAGAAAGACAACTAGTGAACAGAGGTCAAAAAACACCACAATTGAAACTCGCTTCCAAACTATTAGAGATAAGGTTCAAAAACTCTTTACTAATGTCTTAGAGGGTTAACAAGTTGGAGGCCCCCTTTTTTGAAATCACCAATTATTCAAACTATAATTCTGAATAGCTAATTCAATTGCACGGTCAAAATTAATCTGCAGGTTAAGTGACTTTAAAACTTGTTTACATTTAGTAAAGCTTCGTGATTTCCTCTCTCAACTTCTTCTTCCGGAGATTCGATTCGCTCGCGTTAACCTGATAAGATTTTTCCTGCTGTGTAAACTTTGCAACCCGAAAATCATCCTGTAATTTCCAGATCATCCAATTTAAAACTGCATTATAACGCAGGAGGCTCTACGATTTTGGATGAGAATCGCTTAAGTAGATCAGGTATCAGTACCATGGATTTCACCTTCCTCTCTGCAAACCTGAAGGATAGGTCTAAGATAAATACTAAGTCAATACATCCATCCAGGCAGTTACTTTGAGAACAGTCACATAGAAAAAAAGGGGCCGATTTCTCGGCCCCATATATTTTTAGTCAGTAGTTAGCTGTACAGTTATTCTTTCCAGACCAGGTAGTTGTTGACATCCATGGTGATGTCAAGCGAGGCACCATGTACACCTTTGCGCCAACCGAGCACCATCTCATCGGTCATTGCCCACAGCGGGATCCACATGACGTCCTGAGTACTCAGGATCTGGATTGCCTTATACAGCTTTGCTCGCTGGTCGGTATCGACCATGCCACTCGCTACTTCCATAATGTGTTTATAAGCTTCGTAGTTTGGGTGGTGATTAAAGTATGTACCTAGACCTTCTGGTGATTCGGTCGTCCAAGGTGCGAGGAAGTTCGAGGGCTCCAGGTAATCAGGGTGCCAGCCGAGGAAGAACATGTCAAATCCACCACTTGCCATGCGCTCTACGTAGGCTCCCCATTCCAGGACCTGAATCTTGATCTTGATTACACCGGTTTCCTCCAGGCTACCCTTTACCACTGTAGCAACGTCAGCCTCAAATGTCCCGTAGTGTTTCGGTGTGTACCACAGGTTAAGCTCTAGAGGGTTATCCTCGTCGTATCCAGCCTCGGCCAATAGCTCCGCTGTCTTGTCCAAGTCGCGCTTTGGGAAAGTAGGAAGAGCCCCAAAGAACGGGGGATCTACATTAGGGACCATCGTATAGATCGGATCCACGGCACCACCGAAGACTTGCGAGCAGATCGCGCCGCGATCCACTGCATAGGATATCGCCTGGCGCACGAACGGGTTATCAACCGGTGGTTGTGTCACGTTGAACAACAGATAGCGGACACCTGGACTCGGTGGGAAGAATTTAATTACAACCTCGGGATTGTCCTGCAGATCATCTATGTCTTGCGGTGAAAGCGTCCTAAACACGAAATCCACGTCACCGGCCTCGAGAGCCGCACGAAGCGTCGCTGCGTCCGAGTAGAACACCTCGATTAGTTCCTTTGACTTGGGTGCGGGTCCGTAGTAACCATCGTAGGCCTCGTACTTTACGTACTGGTCCGGTGCGTATTCAACAAGCTTGTATGGACCTATCCCCGCATATTCACCAATTGCAAAGTCGTTCTCCGGGGTGCTCTTCGGCGAGTAAATTAAAGCCGGGGCGACCTGGTCGGTTATGCGTGATAAGAAGATCGCATCTGGCATTGTCAATTTGATCTTGACGGTTAAGTCATCGACAACTTCGATACTTTCGATATATGGTTTGATGAGCCCAACACCGCCTTCCGGGCCATTTAAGCGTATAGTCCTCTCGAGAGACCACTTTACAGCCTCGGCATTGCAGGGTTCGCCGTCCCAGAACGTTATTCCTGGGCGGATATGGAATGTATAGGTCTTTCCATCCTCGGAAATATCCCAGGATTCAGCTATATCTCCAGCGATCTCTAAGGTTTCCTCTTCATATTTCACCAGAGCACCGGTCGTATGCCTGAGCACGTGCCAGGTGTAGGCATCGTAAGAATTAGAAAAAGAAAGTTCTGTCACTCGGTCGGTTGTCCCCATGATCAATGGTTCTTGAGCTACGGCAACCAATGAGAGCGAAGCTAAAAGCCCAAACATCAATAAAATACTAAATAATTTTTTCATCTTTTATTCCTCCTTGCGTACTAGACAACTTGCCAAAACAGCTACTTCTTACCGATAGTAATAGTATTAGTAGATATCACCTCTAAATTATATAGATTTGTTATAATCCACTACTCACTCTAGCACAACAGCTCAATAAAATCAAACTCGTTTACGTTTACGTTTTGGATTAACCAGATCGCTGACCCCCTCGCCGATCAAACCAAACCCAAGTGAGAGGGCGATGATCATCAATCCGGGGAATGTAATCAGCCACCATGAGCCGGATTGCAGGTATTTTTGTCCATTCTGGATATCGAAGCCCCAATCAGGAGCCGGTGGGGGCAAACCGAAGCCAAGGAAAGAAAGTGCAGCCACAGTGAGAATAGCGTCAGCCAGGTTAAAAGAGGAAACGGCCATGATCGCGTTGACCGTATTAGGCGCGATGTGGCGCAGGACAATCCGGACATCACTTGCACCAACTGCCCGCACGGCTTCAACATACGTGGTCTCACGTACCTGTAACGCCTCGGCACGGGTAACGCGAAAATAGGTTGGGATGTACACAAAACCCACAGACCATATCATGGGGGCAATACCTGTACCCAATACGGCAACAAGAGTGATAGCAAGAATCATCGAAGGAAACGAGTAGATCGCATCCATAGATAGAGAAAGGGCACGGTCAAGCAAGCCACCAGTAAACCCAGAGATCCAACCCAGAATGGCTCCAACACTCATGCTTAGTGCCACTGCGCCAAACGCAACGATGATTGAAGCCTTGCCGCCGCTGATCACCCGAGAAAACACATCACGCTTGAGTTGATCAGTACCCATGAGGTGTCTTATAGAAGGCCCTTCCAGCCTTGGAGCGTCACGATATTTCGTCGGATGATAGGGGGTCAAACCCTCAATTTGCGTCAAGCCCGTGGTTAGGATGAAAAGAAACACAACGACCAGACCAATTTTGAGTATGGTCTGTCCGCGTAACGCGTGCCGTCCGCTGGAGAATTTTCTCACAATCCACTGAATGACACGAATTAAAAAAGTTGAGCCGGTGTTTTGTGTTTGTCCCATGTTTTTTGACATAGTTTAGTATCTCACCCGTGGGTCAATGATCGAGTACGAAATATCGACAATCAGGTTAATGATAGAGATAAATATGGCAATAAATACAATACTCCCCTGTATAGCTGGCCAGTCGCGCCCCTCTATACTTCGAACCAAGAAGCTCGCTACCCCAGGCCAAGAAAAGACCGTCTCGGTGAGCACTGCCCCACCCATGAGAATGGCAAACTGTAGCCCAAATACGGTCACGATCGGAATCAACGCGTTGCGCAATGCGTGTGACATGATGACAATCCGCTCTTTAACACCCTTGGCGCGCGCGGTTTTCACGTAGTCTTCACCAAGCACTTCAAGCATGCTTGCTCGGCTCATACGGCCGAGGAGCCCTGAGAGGGCAAACCCCAGGGTAATAGCGGGCAACACTAGATGTTTAGCCACATCCACCATAATCTTGGTATTGCCACTCAATATCGAGTCGAGGAGATAGAAACCAGTGATTGAATTGAAGGTAAACGCAATGCGACCTCCAACCCTGCCTGCGACCGGAAACCAACCGAGTTTAACGGCAAGGAAGACCTGAAGCATAAGGCCAAACCAAAATAGAGGTGTAGCGAACGAGCCGATGTGAAATATACGTATAGTATGATCAATAGGTCGGTCAGCCCGAGTAGCAGCGATAACCCCGGAGCCAAAACCGAAGATGCCAGCAAACAACAAACCAAAAGCAGCAAGCTCCAATGTAGCAGGAAATCGTAAGAACAATTCTTTAACAACAGGTTCGCTCGTCCGGAATGATTCTCCAAAGTCTCCTCGGAAAATCCCAAAGAGGTACTCTCCATATTGTACCAAGATCGGACGATCAACACCCATCTTATGGCGATACTCCGCAATCAATTCAGGTGATATGTTCCTCCCACCGAGCATCGCCATCACCGGATCCCCAGGCATCACCCGCAGAATGAGGAAAACAAACGTTAAGAGAATTAGAAGCATCGGAATGGTCAACAGGAGCCGCTGTACGATATACCGAGCGATACCGCTCATGATTCCCTTTCGCCAAGGAGGTAACTAAGCCGAAGGAAGGATACAGTGACGATGGACAAGCCGAATGAAATCTTTCGTTGTTGAATCGTAAGGCCACCTCCAGCCAATTGATCTACAACCGCACGCGCAAAAGCTCCTGTTAGGTCATCAAGCTTCGCACTGAAAGGTCTCTATAGCAGTCTGCAAACAGTATAACTAAACCAAATCAATCGTGCAACCTTGGTGGGAGCTTTGATTTCGCGGTTGGGTCTACTCAGATTTGCCTACAGGGATAAAGAACGAGAAAATTGAGAGAGTTAAACAAATTTACCCTAAGGAAGGTTTACATATAACATCACGGACTAGCAGTTTTGCTAGGCATGGACACTTACAGCCGAAAACCGTAAAATACGTAGTCAAAGGGAACTACTTACTCTTCAAATAGGCCTGAATGAAAGGATCGATTTCCCCATCCAGAACCTTGTCCGTATCGCCAACCTCCACTTCGGTCCTGTGGTCTTTTATCTTTTGATAAGGGTGAAGTACGTAGGATCGGATCTGGCTTCCCCATTCAATATCCTTTAATTCCCCCTTAATTTCATCGATTTTTTTCGCCCGTTTCTGCCGTTTAAGCTGATAAAGTCGCGACCTTAACAGTTTCATAGCGGTTTCCCTGTTTTTATGCTGGCTCCGTTCGTTCTGACACGTGGCCATAATACCCGTCGGTTCATGGGTAACTCGCACCGCGGAATTAGTTACGTTTACATGCTGGCCGCCTGCCCCGCTGGACCTGTAGGTATCAACACGTAGGTCACTGTCATCTATTTCAACTTCCACGTCATCCGCAAATATTGGGGTTACAGTTACCGAAGCAAACGAGGTATGTCGTCTCCCGGCCGAATCAAACGGAGAAATTCGTACCAGCCTATGAACCCCAGCTTCCCCTTTGAGATAACCATAGGCTCGTTCTCCTTTAACTTCCAAAGTAACACTTTTTAATCCTGCCTCCTCCCCCTTGCTTAAACCCAGTATGTTATAACCAAAGCCGTTGTCCTCCAACCATCGCGAATACATTCTTAACAGCATTTCTGCCCAATCCTGCGCGTCGGTACCCCCTGCACCCGCGTTAATGCTCAAATAACAATCTTTATGATCGAACTCCCCTTCCATTACGAGTTCCAATTCAAACTTTTCGAAATCGTCACTCAGAACCTCGGCCTTTTGTGCGATACGAGATAATTCCTCGTCATTCTCCTCCTCCAGGGCCAATTCACTCAGAACCTCCAGTTCTTCTAGTTGTTCCCTTAATTTTTGGTGTCTATTGATTTTCTCTTCTTTCCTTGTCGCCAACTTTGAAATATTTTTAGCGTGCTCTGGATCATCCCAGAAGCCTGGAGTACTCATTTGTGCCTTCAGTTCTTCAAGCTCCCGCTCCAGTTGATCCAGGTCAAAGGTAATCACCAATCTCTTTGAGTTTATCTCTTAATTCCTCAATTTTCTCCACTAACATCACTCCTTACCCAATTCTATGGACCGCCACCCGGACACACAATACTGACTGGAGGGGAAACTAGTTTAGGGGTTATGTTAATGTTTTCAATGCTGGTGGAATCTCCTACAATGAAGAAAATAAACCATTGATTAAACATAAGACCTATGAAAAGACGCCCGTTAGTAATAACTTTTCTCGGCATTGCTGGTGGAATTCTAACCGCGAGTTTCTTCAGGATCACGGAGCTGCCTGCCGCTCTCCTGGCAATAGTACTAATACTCAGTTTATTATTCACCCTACTGGAGTTTACCAACACCTTGCCTAGGTTCAGTGCAGTACTGATAATTTTGCTTTTAATAGCCTTTGGAATGTACCTGTATAGTTCACAATACTTCCATCCAGATCAACTTTATCCAAAGCTATTAGAGATGAATTCTGTGAAGGGACAGATAGTTAACTTTCCGACGAAATCAAAAAACGGTAATGAATTCATCATCAAAACTGACCACTATCCGGGTCGAATAAAAGTTTACCTAAAATCAAATCCTACGAACGTCAGTAAACCCACCAGCAAAGGTTACAACGTGAATTACGGAGATAAATTACGACTCTCAGGAGATTTTGCTATACCAAGCAATTTCGAAAACTTTAAATACAGGGAAAACCTGAGAAAAAAGAGGATTTGGGGTGTCGTTTACAACGGGGTCATACAGGAGAAAACCAAGGACGAGGGTAACTTCCTGCTCCATCTGGGCTGGTTAACCCGAAAAGCCATTTTCTCCCGATTGGATAAACTATTTCAGAATCGCAGCGGGTTCTTAAAGGGAGTACTGTTCGGGACCAGAGATGCACTGGATCAACAGACAACCCAATTGTTTGAACGGACCGGACTTGCTCATCTTCTTGCAGCCTCTGGTCTACACTTAGGAATCATCATTGGCGGTAGCTGGTGGATATTCTCCAAGCTTGGCTTCACGTCCAAATCCCTATACATCATAAGCCTTCCAATACTCCTCGTCTATTTAATGATCGTAGGGTTTAAGCTTCCCCTTTCCCGGGCCTCTCTTATATACCTATTCGCAGGGGCCCATTTCTACTTTCGAGATCGAAGCCACATTCTATCGAGTTGGTACGATAGCTACCAAGCACTAGCCGGGGCAGCATTGATAATAATACTTATCAACCCAAATTCCTTAACAGACGTCGGCTTTCAACTTAGCTTTGGAGCTACTTTCGCGCTAGCGTTATTCTTCAATCCAATAAAAGAGAGAATAAATAGGATTCGGCCAGAGTATGTTAGGGATATACTAGCCGCCTCTCTTGCAGCACACTTGGGCGTGTTACCAATAATTGCAATTAGCTTCCATACAATCCACATGTGGGGTGTACTAGTAAACCTGATAGCAATTCCAGCAATCACCATCATTCTGTATCTAGGGATTCTATCTCTGCTTTGGGGAAAATTGTTGTTCATTGGATATATTACGACCTACCTCACGTCAAGATTCATAGATTCATTCAATACATTACTCGAAGCCGTGTCACACCTTCCACTCGTTCAGATAGCAATACAAATGGTAAGCCCTACGGCTCTGGCGGCCTACGTGATCCTGCTATTTTGGTTTAAACTACAACTGTCCAAACAACAGGTAGGGTATCATAGGGTAGGTTGGTAGTGATCGAGTTCGTCATTAATCAGAGTCCGCCTGATCGTCTTCGAGATCCACGTAAGTTTGACTTTTTAAATTCCACTCTCTTTTGACCCAGTTCTGCCCAAACGACCTTAAAGCTCGCCGCGTAAACGGAATTAAACCAAGCAGACCAATAAAGTCAGTAACTATACCAGGAGTTAGCAAGAACGCCCCCGAAATGAGCAATATAGCACCGTCTATCAATTCCTGCGCTGGTAACTGCCCGTTACGGAACTTTTCTCGGACGCTACGTAAAATATAAATTCCCTCGTGGCGAGCCAGCAAAGCTCCAACTACTCCCGTCCCGACGACGATTAAAACTGTGGGCCACAGACCAAGAGTGGTACCTATTTTCACCAGAAGATATATCTCTAAGAGAGGAAGAGCTGTGAATAAAACGATCCACTTGGCCGGCATAGAAACCTCCCATTGCTCAATATGGAGACGAGTTGGAACACCAGTTAACTCAGGGTCGCTTAGTTTAAAATATCTCCTAGAATTTCTTTCATTTTTACCAAGGCCCTTTTTCTGTGGCTTATCTCATTCTTTTTGAAAGATCCAAGCTGAGCCAAGGTCTTTTCAAACCCATCGGGAACAAATACTGGATCATAGCCAAAACCTGAGTGACCCCGCCTTTCTCCGGCAATGTGACCCTCTAATATTCCCGTAGTTTGATACTTCCTATCACGAGAAAAGTACAAGGTAGCAACTGTCACAAACCGTGCCCTTCTATTCTCAGTACCTTGCAATTTATCCAATAGCAATTCCGTGTTTTCTTCGTCACTGGCTTCGGAACCAGCAAACCTTGAAGAAAGAACACCGGGAGCACCGTTCAATTCATCAACTTCTAATCCAGAGTCGTCACTTAAAACAGGTAGTTCCGCCTGGTTATGTATAATCCGTGCCTTCTTTAAAGAGTTCTCCTCATAAGTAGCTCCGTCTTCGTCAACCTCCGAAAAAGGCACATCCTTGCAGGTAAGTAGATCTAGACCCAGCCCCTTCAAGGCAAGAATAGCTTCCGCTTCCTGGATTTTCCCTGGATTCTTAGTACCCAGAAGCAGCTTAACTGTTATCTCCACTTCCCATCGACTCTAAACCACCCAGTTCCAGCTCCTCAGCAAGGTGGCAGTGGACGTAATGATCGTGCTCGACCTCCCGAAGCTCCAGTTCCTTCTCACTACAAACGGGCTCACTGTATGGACACCTAGGATGGAAATAACAACCAGAGGGAGGGTCTACCGGAGATGGTACGTCGCCCTCAAGAATGATTCTTTCAGATTTAAAATCAGGATTGGCTACAGGAACGGCAGACATTAAAGCTTCCGTATACGGATGTAAAGGAGTAGAAAACAATGTGTCAACGTCACTTAATTCAACAATCTGCCCAAGATACATCACTGCAACCCTATCACTAATATGTTTAATCACCGAAAGGTCGTGTGCGATAAATAGATAAGTTAACCCAAACTCATCCTGTAGATCATCCAACTGATTTAAAACTTGAGCTTGAATTGATACGTCTAACGCAGAGACAGGCTCATCAGCTATTATCAATTCCGGATCCAGAGCCAACGCCCGAGCTACACCAATTCTTTGACGCTGCCCACCACTAAACTCATGAGGATACCTCTTCATATGGTTTTCGGTAAGCCCAACAGCTTCCAGAAGTTCAATAACTCGATTGGTCCGCTCTTTTTTTGTACCTATCCGATGAACTATTAAAGGTTCCCCAACGATGCTTGCAACCGTCATACGGGGATTTAACGACGAATAAGGGTCTTGAAAGATAACCTGCATATCTCGCCGTAGGTGTTTCAATTGGTTCTTGTCCGCCTTCGCTATATCTACAACTTGCTTTGAACCATTGCCTAGTTCCCCACTCCGAAATAATATCTCCCCAGCAGTAGGCTCAATTAAGCGTAAAATTGTTCTTCCCGCAGTTGTCTTACCACACCCGCTTTCACCAACCAAACCAAGAGTTTCTCCTTCACGGATAAACATATCCACGTCGTCCACTGCCTTGACATGACCGACAACTCTGCGGAACACTCCCCGTCTGACCGGAAAGTACTTCTTCATCCCGCTCACTTGCAGAAGTCTATCTTCTTCCATTTCTACCACTTAAGCTCACCCCATTTAATGATCAATATGCAACCAGCAAGCAGATTTGTGATCCTCTGCCACTTCCACCAACGGAGGATTCTTCTCTTTACAAATATCCATAACATGCGGGCAACGATTGTTGAAAGGACACCCATCCGGGATTTCATAAGGATCCGGCACAACTCCTTTAATCGGTTCCAGCCGGCCTTTATCCACGTCTAGAGAAGGTATAGATTCCATCAACCCTTGAGTATAAGGCATGGTAGGGTTGTGATATATTTCGTGAACTTCTCCACTTTCAACAATCTTCCCCAGATACATAACCACCACGAAACTGGTAACTTCCGCAATAACACCAAGGTCATGAGTAATGAACATTATCGAAGTATTAAATTCTTCCTGTAAATCCTCCATCAAACCCAGTATCTGGGCCTGAATTGTAACATCTAGCGCTGTAGTTGGTTCATCGGCAATTAACATCGTGGGATTACAGGAAAGTGCCATTGCAATCATAGCCCTCTGTCTCATTCCACCAGAAAGTTGGTGGGGATATTCGTCAACCCTTTGTTCCGGCAAAGGAATCCCTACTTCCTCTAACATCCTGATAGCTATGGCTCTTGCCTTCTTTTTATTTACCTTCTGATGTAAGGTAATAGCCTCCATTATTTGATTTCCAATCGTGAAGACAGGGTTCAACGAAGTCATAGGTTCCTGAAAAATCATAGCAATTTCGTTACCCCGGATCGATCTCATTTCCTTGCCTTTGGGGCTCAACTTTGTCAAGTCAACAGCGCCGCCATTACGATGATACAATACCTCTCCTTCAACTATTTTACCCGGCGGCATAGGCACCAGCCCCATAACCGATAAGGCAGTAACCGATTTTCCAGATCCACTTTCTCCGACTACACCCATAGTCTGTTGTTCATCAATACTAAAAGTTACACCATCAACGGCTTTGACAACTCCATCTTCGGTATAGAAGTAGGTCTTTAAATTTTTAAGGTCAATTAATGACATAATTCCCCCAAAGGAATTTAAATAACGGACAAGAGCAAGCTCGAAACCATAAATACAGAGGCAAGAACAGAGGTGGCGGTCCTCTTAGGGTCAGTCTTCTCTTCCCTGCCAAAGACAGTACTTGAGCCACCAGCACCAAACGCGCCACCCAATCCAGCGTGCTCACTCATCTGCACCAATATTATTCCGACAAGAGCGAACGAACTTATGTAAAAAATGAATCTAATTACTATGCTTAACATATCTTTACCTCATTTTATTAAGTAAACGGGCAGTTCGCAAATTAGTTAGCCCACAAGAAACGCCTAATCTGCCATCAGCGCTTCCATAATAGCAAAATCTTCATTGGTAGTAAGCTTTAAATTACACTTTTCACCGGGGACTACACTGGGAGCGATATCCCGATTATCCAACACCGCACCTGCATCGTCCGTGTAATACCTGTTTTTCTCTAAAGCATCGCCAATGGATTTAGTTAGCAATGCACGCTTGAAACACTGTGGCGTCTGGACACGAATCAACGAATCCCTGTCAACGGTGGACCCGGACAAACCCTCATTTAACTTTCTAATCGTGTCGACGGGCTTCAAGCCAGGAAAACAGGCTCCGTGAGCAAACGCTTCCGTTAGAAGGTTATAAAGTAACTCACTGCTAAAGTTTGGCCTGGCTCCATCGTGCACAAAAACGTAATCGGTTTCCAGGGCGTTAAGGCCAGCCCACGAAGAATCCTGACGCCTTTCCCCACCAACCACGATTTTAACTTTTAGGTTGTAATCCATACTATTCATTACCCTATCCTGCAACAAATTTTGATCGCTTTTGTTATACACCACAACCACTTCATCTAACAACTCAGAGCTGGTAAATCTATCTAGGGAATAACTCAACACCGGCTTTCCCGCCAAATTGCGGTAAAGCTTATTTACTTTGCCCTTTGCCCTACTGCTTTTGCCGGCAGCTAGGATAACAGCACCTACAGTTTTTTCTTGATACATATCTAGAAAACCCAATTGCCGTCTCGGTGTTAGGAACTCTCAGAAGCAAAGGTCAACTGGGTTACCTTGTTACTTTCAACAGATATTTCAAATATCTCCCAAGACCCGGTTCTATCCGAGTTAAATACCACAGAGTCCGCGCTACTCCATTTTGGATTTACATCCTGATTTGAATCCGTAGTTAATCGAAGCTCGTCCCCAGTATCAACATCTATCATATAGATATCTGTATTGTCATCTCGCCTGGAAACAAAAACTATACGTTCACCCTTTGGGCCCCAATCAGGGCCCCAATCGTCAAAATCGTTATTAGTTAACTGAGTCTTGCCGCCAGTATCTGGGTCTAAAGTAAATAACTCAAATTTTTTCCCAACCTTACTCGAAAAAACTATCTTGTCCCCTTCCGGAGAAGACCCAGGCTGCCAATTTTGAATATCCGGACCTCGGTTAAAAAACGAGCAACCGGATAGAGAAATAACCAAGCCAGCAAGCAACAAAATTAGTAAACTAGTCTTTTTCATTTCTCTGCACCCCTCGGTTATCACCAACCATTCTACGACTAATCTTTATATAGAATTATAAAAATCTTCAATACTATTAAACAACCTAAAAAAAAGTTGGAACGATTCCCTAAACTAACGATTCCCCAAACTATAGTTCGTAACAAGAAAGTTTAGCAGCGACTTGACCTTTTTGCAATGTTGTGATATCCTTAAATTCGCTTGTAAACCACTAGGCCAGCAGAAATCGGGGGGTTTATTCTGCCAAAGACGTGGACGGTAAGAGAAATTCTAGCTTGGACTCGAGATTATTTTATGGGCGCAGGTATCGAGAAATCCCGTCTAGAAGCTGAGGAATTACTCGCCCACACTCTCGATGTGGATCGCCTCAATCTATACTTAAACCCAGATAGACCCCTAAGTGCACAGGAATTGGAGGAATTTCGTCCTTTAATTAAAAAGAGAAAATCTGGAGAACCCTTACAATATATAACGGGGAAGTCCTCGTTCATGGGTCTGACTCTGAGAATAGATAAAAGGTCACTCATTCCTCGACCAGAGACTGAGGAAATGACCGAAGAAATTTTATCACAATTCAGAGAAGAAAGTGGTTTAAAAGTCTTAGATCTAGGAACAGGATCCGGAGCTATAGCGATTGCACTCGCCAAATTTCTTATCGAACCTCAAGTCACTGCTGTCGATAAATCGCCGGAGGTGCTTGAACTTGCACGAAAAAATGCAACCCTAAACGACAGTTCAGAATACATAAAATTCCACGAATCCGACTGGTTTTCTGAAGTAACCGAAAGCTATGACTTAATCGTTTCCAACCCTCCATACGTGGCTAGTACCGAGATAGAGAAACTGAGCGCAAAAATAAAACGTCACGAGCCAATTGAAGCATTGGATGGAGGTAAAGACGGTTTAGGCGAAATAAAACAAATATTAGATAAGGTTCCCGATTATTTGACAGATAATGGTGCAATTTTTCTTGAAATTGGTTATAACCAAGGAGAGAACGTCAAAAAATTAGCAACTGAATGTAATCTCGCAGATATTACATTAATAACGGATTCGAACGATAAAGACAGAATCCTTTACGGCAAGAAGAAGGGTTAACTATGACAAACATAGTCCAAGTTGCTGAACTTTCCATAACAAACTCAGAAGACGAGTTATTGCTTGAAAACATCAATTTCAACGTGGTTAAGGGGGAAATTTGTCAACTGGCGGGCCTATCGGATTTCCAATACGACGTGTTGTTTAATCTTCTATATGGCAAGCTGAAACCAGACTCGGGGCAAATTGTACTGACTGGCAGAAACATCGTCAGAATAAAGAACAAAAAAAGGGATGAGTTGTTGAAAGAAAAGATTAGCTTTATTCCTAAGGACTTCACGCTTCCACGGAAAAAGACAATCAAGGACACTTTAGAATTTAAACTGACTATCCTGGGACAAAAATATGAACGTGACCAACGGATAGAAGAAGTCATGAGAGATCTATTGATCAACGATCTGGCAGGATATAGACCAAAGGAGATGAATCACCCAGAGAGGGTTAAAGCCATACTCGGGGTAGCACTAATTAACGATCCCCAGCTACTTATCTATCAAAATCCCTTCAATGACCTAAACGCCCAGCAGGAGAAAGAAATTCTCGCCACGCTTATAGACCTGGTGGAATCCAGTGGTTTAACTGTATTTCTATTAACAAATGAACTAAAATCCAACCAAAGCAGTATCCGAACCATTGAAGTGTAACTAAACCGGATATTATCATGCAAACGAGTTTATACTTAATAAAAGAATTCAACAAGCTACTTACAAAAAAAAGCCTGGTTAAAACCCTAGCCGCGGTATTATTCCTTCTCGCGTTTATCGGGTTAATATACGTACTTTTGGTCCCGAAACAACAACCCCTAAGTGTTACACCTACCTTTGAAAGGTTCCCAAAGGGGCATAATACTGTGGCCCAAATCAAAACAGGTTTATCCAACGAAGAGATAAATGAACTGTACTTATCCCTCCGTAGATTGGAGTCTGTAGAAAGCCTATTCCTGGTTTTATCGAAAGAAATCAAAGAAGGATTATTACAACTTCCTTCTGAGTTACCCGGTAACTCGGATATATTTTTACTTAAAACACCAGACAGAGAAAGCCTCCTTAATGAGCTACGTCAACAACCCCAAATAACCATGATCACCACATTGTCCAAAAAAAATCTCAACACCAGTTCCCCGAACAATCTCCCGGGGTGGGCAAAAATCACTTTACTAATAATTGCTGTCGGGTTGGCCGGATTGGTTTTCTACCTAGTTAAATCCACTACAAAGGATGTTCTAGATTCCTGGCAAGGCGAAATCCAGATCGTGAAGTACTCTGGGCTATCGCGATTATCTATTAAACTCCCCTTACTATTATTTGGCTCCTTGGTTGGGCTAATAGGATCCATTCTTAGTCTGGTTCTTTTATTTGCTTTATCAAGGTGGGCACACAGCGGAATATGGCTCAGCAACCATCTCGCTACACTCGAAAGCAACACTCAACTGCTGATTTTATCCGTGTGGTCAATTTTGCTGGGTGTGGTCGTGGGTTTACTTTCCTCTTTATTCAGCATCCGCGAGGTCGACAAAAAGTGGAACGTTAATTCTTTAGACATTTAGACATCGTCACCAATGATCGAAATAAAATATGGAAGCAAAACTGTCCATGGTCAAGATCCCCGCCCCAAGGGGCGGAGCGTGTAAAAGACACATGAACAACAGAACCTTCAGGTTAATAACCGGAAATTGACCCAGCACTCAAATGAGGAAAGTTACTTGGAAGGGGTAGCTTACAGTCATAGAAGGCAGTTTCCCCATCCTCCACCAATAGGTCAAACAGTTGAGCCGAGTGTCGCAACTCATTCGAGTACGGGGTTTCCTTTCGCGAAAGCAACTTGATTTTGATGGTTAGGCTAAACCAATTGAGTGAATAAATCTGGTTGAAAAAGACAAGAAGCCTGTCTTTGATTCTGACCTAGAAGATGTTTATAGGGGAGAAAACAGAAAACGCACAGATTAGGTTATACAAATGTTAGTCTTGCCATATCTGCGCCATCACCGCGTCTTGGCGGCAGTTTGAACACCCTGGTGTATCCACCTTCCCTATCCTGATAACTCTCCCCTATCTCTTCAAACAGTTTTGTAACAAGCTGTTTATCATTGATAAGCTTAAAAGCTTGTCTCCTTGCGTGACCATTCCCCCGCTTGGCAAGAGTGACAAGTCGATCAGCGTGGCGTCGAGCCTCTTTTGCCCTAGTAACAGTAGTATCAACTTTCCCATTTTCGATCAAACTTTTTATCAAATTTGCAATTATTTGCCTTTGATGGCTGGATCCAGCTATCCTCCAACCCTTCGTTTTATGATCCATTATTACCTTCCTCCTCGTCAGCCAAAGAGTAACCAAGCTCGTCTAACTTGCTTTTAACTTTTTGTAACGTCTTGTCACCAAACCCATGGATATCCAACAGGTCGTTTGCTGTTTGGTCAAGCAAATCTTCAAGTACCTTTATACCCTTCTCTTGAAGCAGATTACAGGCTCTTTGATTGAACCCTAAATCTTCCAATCTTTCCCTAAATTCCTCTGGAACTTCCTCTTCAACCTCTTGTAGCTTACCCAACTCGCCGAACGGAAATTCAGGTAAACTCGAGAGCAACTCATAACGGCGAGCCAGTATTCTCGACGCTCGGCCAACTGCTTCTTCCGGTCTAATCCCTCCGTCAGTTTCTAGCTCGAGGATAAGTTCATCGCAGTCTCCCTTACCGCCAGCTCTCACGCTCTCAACAGTGAAATTTACTTGCTTAACAGGAGAAAAATCAGAATCAATGGGAATTATAGACAGAGCAGCTTCATCAAGCTTGTTTTCATCCGCGGACCTGTAACCCATACCAGCTTCGACATCCATTTCCACGTTTAGCTCTGCCCCGTCCGACAAATGAGCAATAACATGATCAGGATTTACGACTTCTATTCCGGACTCAACCTGGAGATCTCTGGCAGTAACCTCGCCCTCTCCTGAAACTTCTAGGTAAATCTTCAACGTCTCTTCTCTAGTTAACCTTAAAGAGAGTTCTTTGAAGTTCATAATAATTTCAATGACGTCTTCTCGGACTCCCTCTATAGTATCGTATTCGTGATATTTTCCATCAAATCGCACTCGGGTTACCGCAGCGCCGGGTATTAAAGACATCAACACCCGTCGGAGAGAATTACCTAAAGTCACACCCATTCCTCTTTCTAACGGGCCTATCACTAATTTCCCATTGGTATTATTCAGTTCTTCAAAATGTACATCTTCCGGCTCAATATATTCTAACATTAGCCCTCCGCTACGTAAGAATTATCGTGAATAGAACTCAACAATTCTGTTGACTTTAAGTGTCTCTTCGATATCTTCAACTGTAGGTTCCGACAAAACGGAAGTCTTCATGTTTTCAGGCTCAACCTCTATCCAGGGGGGTACTCGGGAAGGCTCTTCTTTTACAAGTTGACGTAACCCTTCCTTCTTACTAGAACTAGCCTTAAACGACACTACATCGCCCTCTTCAACCAAATAAGAGGGTATATCGATCGAACGTCCATTTACTTCAATGTGACCGTGGTTAACAAGTTGTCTAGCCTGGTCCCTAGAATTGGCTAAACCACTCCGGTAGAGTACATTATCTAAACGTCTCTCAAGGAGTTTTAACAAAGCTTCTCCTGTAACTTCTTTGCTCCGCTTCGATTGTTGGAAGTAATTTCTAAACTGCTCTTCCCTGAGACCGTAAATATGACGTGCCTTCTGTTTTTCCCTTAACCTAATTCTATACTGCGACCATCTGGACCTACTTCCTCCGGATTCACCAGGCGGATAAGATTTTCTCGTTAACGGACATTTATCAGAATAACATTTTTCCCCTTTTAAAAACAACTTAGTTCCTTCACGTCTACATTTCTTGCATTTTGCTTCTGTATCTCTCCCCATATTTGATACCCCCTCTATCAACTATGTGCCCTGGGCGTGATATTGGAAACTTTGGTTACTTTAATGCCTGCTCCTTCGATGGTCTGGACCACGGAATTCCGTCCGGGCCCCGTTCCTTTTACCGTCACTATAACACTGCTCACGCCGTAGTCACGCAACTCGCTAATTAAGCTTTCAGTAGCGACCTGAGCAGCGTACGGGGTACCTTTCCTCGATCCCTTGAAACCAACGGAACCTGGTGACACCCACGAAATAACATCTCCATTAGTATCTGTCAAGGTAAGAATAGTATTGTTAAACGAAGCATTAACGTGAACGCGGGCCTTATTCAGTTTTATCTTTTTACGTGCCAATTAAATCTCCTCTCGTGTCAATAATATCACTTCTTACCTGCCTTCGCCTCACGCGGTCCTTTCCAGGTTCTCGCATTAGATTGTGTCTTTTGACCTCTAACAGGTAAACCGGTCTTATGTCGGCGACCGCGATAACAATCGATATCCTTCAATCTCTGAATATCTGATTTAACCTTGCGTTCCAAATCTCCTTCTACACGATACTCATCTATTGCATTTCTGAGCTTAGCCACGTCGGCCTCATTTAGATCATAAACGAAAGCATCGGGGTCCACCCCTGAAGCCTCGGCCACTTTATGTGCTCTGCTATTACCGATACCCTTTATATAAGTCAATGAAATTTTGACTTTCTTGTCTTCCGGAATATCTACACCAGCTAATCTTGGCATCCTCAACCACCTATGTTTTTAACTAGCCTTGTCTCTGTCTGTGTTTAGGATTCTTGCAAGTCACCTCAACACGTCCATGTCTTCTTATAATCTTACAATCTTCACAAATCTTTCTTACAGAACTTCTCACTTTCATAGTATTCCTCCTCTTATGATTCTCGGTACACTATTCTACCCTTACTCAAATCATGGGGAGAAAATTCGACCAATACCCTGTCTCCCGGCACAATTCTAATGAAATGCTTCCTGATTTTTCCCGAAATATGGCAAATTGCCTCGTGCCCATTATCCAGTTCAACTCGAAACATCGAATCGGGCAAAGCTTCCACTATTTCGCCTCGCCGCTTTATAATATCTTTGTTATCAGAAGCCATTGCTATTAAGAACCACCTCGAACGAGAACATCTGGCCCGCTATTTGTCGCTGCAACCATACCTTCAAAATGTGCCGATAGCTCTCTGCCAGCCGGTACCGCTGTCCAACCATCGTCAAGCACGACGGTCGATTCATCGTCCAACTTTACCATGGGTTCAATGCAAAGAACCATTCCTTCTTGAATCCTGTCACCAGTACCAGGATCGCCATAATTGGGGATTTGAGGGTCCTCGTGCATATCTCTACCGATTCCATGCCCTACAAATTCTCTTACCACGTAAAAGCTTTTATCTTTAACAAAAGAGCCAATAGCGTGCGAAACATCCCCAATTCTGTTGCCCACATTAACTTGACTCAAACCTACTGTCAAGGCATCGTTAGTAACTTGAATGAGGTCCTCAGCCTGTCCGTTCACCTCACCAACTGGTATCGTCGTAGCAAAATCCGCAAAAAAACCTTTACGTTCAATCCCGATGTCCAAAGAAAGGATATCGCCCTTGACAACCTGTCGATCGCTCGGGATTCCATGAACGATTTCTTCGTTAATAGAAGTGCACAAAGAACTCGGGTATCCACGATAATTTTTAAACGCAGGACTCCCTCCGGCATCAGAAATTAAATCTTCAGCATATTTATCTAACTCGAGGGTGGTGACTCCAGGCTCAACCATGTCAACTATTTTATCAAGAATGCTACCTAAAATATTAGCGTTATCACGCATTATTTCAAGTTCCGAACTTGATTTCCGCTCTATCATTTGGGAATGTCCTCATTCAAAAATTGCCGATTCCACTTCTTGATAAACTTGATCTGGCTCCTGTTCCCCATCCACTTCTTCCAAGATTCCACGATCTCTATAGTAATCTATCAAAGGGCTGGATTCCTCGATGAAAGTATCAAATCTATTCCGAATTACCTCAGGTTTATCGTCACTCCTTTGGTACAATTCACCATCACATTCATCACATATACCGGATCGCCGAGGTTTGTTAAATAATAAGTTATATATCTTTCCACAATTAGAACAAACTCTTCTCGCAGATAGCCGCCTAACAGCTTCTTCAGAGCTAATCTTTATGTATACAACCTTATCAATCTCAATAAAGTCCCCCAGCTCTTCGGCCTGATTAATGGTTCGGGGAAACCCATCAAACAAATAACCAGTTTTTTTCTTCAGTCTTTTCTTGACCATATCTATAACTAAGCCATCGGGGACGAGATCCCCTCGATCCATGTACTTCTTTGCCCTATTTCCTAACTCACTATCCTCATTCACCTCGTTCCTAAGGATATCGCCTGTGGATACGTGCACTAGACCTTTTTCCTCGACGATCTTTTCCGCTTGAGTCCCTTTTCCGGCTCCCGGTCCACCCAATAGGATCAAATTCACTTTGCTAACCTCTGTCGACTTAGAAGACATCTTATCTCCTCCGACCCAACAATGCAGAACTACCTGCTTCCGTCAGGCTATCGTAGTGCCGCATTACCATATGTGATTCTATTTGCATCAAAACATCCAGACCCACACCAACCACAATTAAAATCGACGTTCCTCCAAGCCAAAAAGACGTGAGACCACTGATAGCACTAAAAATATAGGGCAAAACCGCTATAGCGCCCAAAAATAATGCACCCACCAATAACAACCTGTTCAAGATTGACTGAATGTATTCGACTGTAGGATCTCCTGGCCTTACACCAGGAATAAATCCACCGGATTCTTTTAGATTCTTCGCGACATCGTTGGGGTCAAAGATAATTGCACTATAAAAATACGTAAAGAAAATAATTAACAACACGTAAGCTACCAAATACGGGATGCTTCCGCGTGAAACCCATTTGGTCATCCAGGACAGCCCCGGAGCCCATTGAGCAACTGTCATAGGCAGTGACAACAACACCGAAGCAAAAATTATCGGTATCACTCCACCCTGATTCACTTTGATAGGTAAATGGCTGGTATGACCACCGTAAACCTTCCGACCAGCAGTCCTCTTAGCATACTGAATCCTAACATTCCTCCTTCCTTGTTGTACTATTACAACACCAGCGATTACAACTATAAACACTGCAATCAGTATCAAGCCCCACAACGCACTTACATTACCGTAGTTAATCTCAACCCACGTACTATACAATTGGCTTGGAAACCGGGCCATAATACCAGCCATAATTAATACGGAAATTCCGTTACCTATACCGTTTTCCGTAATCCTCTCTCCAAGCCACATTAGGAAAACAGTTCCCGTGGTCATTGAAAGCACCGCAGTAATAAAGAAAAGGGCGGTGGAGCCTTTGACCATACCCTGTCGAACCAAAAAATAGCTCCAACCATAGGATTGAATGAATGCGATGGCTAAGGTACCGTATCTCGTATATTTCGTGATTACACGCCTGCCTTCTCTCCCCTGTTGCTGCAGCTCTTTCAGTTTAGGTACCACGGCTGTCAATAAACTCATAATAATTGAAGCGTTAATATAAGGAGTAATGCCTAATCCAAACAGAGTTCCACGACCGAGTGCCCCACCAGTAAACATGTTTAGGTACTGAAGGATATTTCCTCCTCCTTGCTCAAACAAACTAGTCAGGGCCTCAGGATCGATCCCAGGGATCGGAATGTGCGTACCCGCCCTGAATATGGCCAACGCCCCCAAAGTAAAGAAAATGCGTTTTCTTAACTCAGGAATCTTAAAAATGCTTGCTAATTGACTAAACACTTTATATCACTCTTGATCAGACAGTGGGACGACTTTA
>CAZTJJ010000017.1:20058-22634 GCA_964614065.1 uncultured Thermotogae bacterium | reverse complement strand
GTAACTACCAGATCGATCTCGGGATGGCTCTGCATATAGCCTGTAAACACAGGGATGCCGTTCGATGCATCCTTGTCAACACTTGACGATATCTCAATGTGATCGACTTCAAGGCCGGCTTCCTCCAGAGCATCTATTACACCTCTAGTCCTCTGTCCTCTGACCGGCTCCGACTTGAGACCCCAGACCATTGCATTGTCCCCTTCACCTAGACCAGACCTCTCTGCTGCGGCTTTTCCGAGTGTATAACCAGAGGAATACTGTTCCTGGCCCACATATCCAAATCCTTTTGACTTGTATTTTTCCTCCATTTCCTGCAATGCGACGTTCTGTGTGGTCACTATAATACCTTCGTCAATCGCCTCGGGGATAAATTGCGACATTGCTCCCCAACCGACTACGGCGATACCGTCAGGACTCATAGCTATCGCTTCCTGAAATAATTTCGCGTCGTTTTGTGGATTCCAATTACCGTACACGACCTTCACGTTGACCCGGTCTCCCAGAATTTTGGCAGCATCCCGTGCGCCCCTCGCCTTTATCGAAGCGAACGAACCACCGGGAGGACCTCCAACCATGTAAATTATTTCAACCTTTTCATCCGCCTTGTCCTCAGCTCCAAAACCAGGAACCACCACCAAACCGACTAAAAAAGAAAGTGTTAGAACTAACGAAAGGGAAATTACTAAATGCTTACGCATGATGTAATAGACACCTCCAGGGACAACTTGTTATTTAATGAAATTCAAACTGTACTCCATTTTGATGCTATCTCGAAAATCTCTTGTTACGCCAAAATAACGGGCAACTCTCAACATAGAATTTTGTTGGAAACCCGTTAAAAACCATACGGCAGATTCTACAAATTGATTTACTAAAAGTACTGTAACCTGTAAGTATCACCCCACTTATCAAAAGATTTACCCGATTCATCTTCTCGAAACATTACCGGTAACGTTACCGAGAAAGAAAAACAACTTAAATTTCTACCGCTTTATAACATATTTGTTATATTTTCTCAACGATCTTACTCGGCGAGAAAGGGTTTACTTTGTTATTCGTAGAGTCGGACCGGCGAAACTCTCTCGAGTAGGTATTTACCTCCCATATAACTGGGAGACCTCCAACTCTAACTTCCCGTACGACACGAGGTATCTCTAATTCCCAAAAGAGAACGCTGGTGTTGCAAACCATCCATTTTCAAGCCCTTAGCACTCTTTGGGAGTTTCGAAGGTAGCGAGAATATTTTCTGGTGGAACATCAGCTTGAATGTTGTGAACTGATGTTAGCACGTAACCACCTTCTCTGTTGAGGTGATTGATTCTTTTCTTTACCTCATTTCGAACGTCTTCTACCGAACCCATGGGAAGAACCTTCTGCGTATCTATAGCTCCCCAGAAGCTTACCTGGTCGCCAAACTCCTTTTTCAAGACGTCGGTATCCATATCTTTAGCCCTTACCTGAACGGGGTTAATGATCTCTATTCCGATGTCAATTAACTCGGGAAGTATTTCCTTCACCGAGCCACAGCAATGATAAAACAGCTTTGCATCGGTCATCTGTTTTATCAGATCGAATATCTTCGCCTGTCTGGGTTTGACAAACTCCCTGTACATATCGATCGACATTGCAGGACCGTCCTGGTTGGCCAGATCGTCTCCTTGCATTATCACGTCTATATCGTCCCCAACCTCGTCAAGCATGGTTTCCAGAAATTTCATATGAATCTCGGACGTCTTCTTTAACAATGCTTTGACAAAATCAGGATTCAAGTAGAGATCCTTGTAAAACTGCTCGTAGCCTCTCATATACCAGCAGTTCTCGTACCAGGATTCGAAGTTGAAGTCGGCGACGACGGCATATCCATTATTCTTTATTGCGCGGGCATCCTCCTTTACTCCCTCCAGAAAGCCAGGATCCGTGGGATCGGGCCAATTGTAAGTCTCCAGATCCTCTATAGTCGCGTCCCGTAGCGGGCAACGCGAGAAAACGATATCGTAATAAAGTCCCCCAGTCTTTGGCTTCTTTCTCACCACGCCCCAGCCATCGGTAATATATTGGTAATCTTCATCTTCTCTTCTCTCCAGCTTCCAGCTATCCCCCTTCGGGCTACCGGCTCTCACATAACGTGTGTCAATTCCCAGCCTGCCAAGGACCGACTCGTGGATATTGGGCAACTGCTGAATCCAGTCCTTCAGCCTATAGTCATCAGGATATTTCCATGGTTCTTCTGACTTTTCTTTTAGATAATTTACCAAATTCTCGTAAGCAATTTTATGTATCGAAGTTACCCATCCACCGAGATCCAACGGAACGCGATCTGGTTGTTCGTGGTGAAGAGCCGCAAGCACTCGCTCTCTTGAGTTCATCTAATCACCTTTAATTAGCATTGGTTTTTAAACTCCCGGAATAAATAATAGATCTCGTCACCAACTTTATCTAGAGTTACGAATTCTGTCATAAAAAATATACTCGAAAGGGATCCGCTACCTCAAATTAACAATGTACTCAAAAAGCAATTAGAGAAATAAACGGGATGCCGGATTTGCACCAAATTATCAGATAATTTATAATAC
>CAZTJJ010000017.1:0-19958 GCA_964614065.1 uncultured Thermotogae bacterium | reverse complement strand
ATTTGGTATATCAACCTTTAGATGGGAGGTGATATCTCTACGAAAGTTCAGTGAAGGAGTAAGTTCGTCCTCGGAAACCTCAATAATAATACAGGAGGAGAAAAATGAAAAATTACAAGCCTTTACTGGTACTGTTTTTGGTAGGAATATTGTCGGTCTCACTAGCAACCACGGCAATCGGGCAAAAGGGCGTTATTGAAAAAGTGAAAGAAACCGGTGTCATAAAAGTAGGGTGTAGGGAAGCGGCAAGGCCGTTTGCTTACGTAAATGAAAAGGGGGACATGGTAGGTTTTTCTCAAGACATGGCCTTCTTGCTGGTAGAGAAACTCGAAGAACGAGTTGGCAGAGAAATAAAAGTCAAGCAAATTCCCTTTGCCGGAGCAAGCCGCGTTCCCGTCGTTGCGCAAGGTACTATAGATATAGAGATGGGTTCCTCCACTTGGACTGCGCCCAGAGATGACGTACTGGACTTCAGCTTACCTTTCTTCCTTTCCGAAACGGTCTTTATGGTCCGAGCAGGAGAAGGGATTGACTCCTTGGACGATCTGGACGGGAAGATAGTCGGCTCAATGAGGGCCACCACTAACCTGAAATCCTTGCAAGCGGTAGTAGATCGAGGAGAAATCAATCCGAGAAATGTTGTAGTGGTCGAAACTCACGCCAGAGGTTTTCAGGCATTGAAGACAAAGAAAGTAGATGCCTACTTTACCGATACCAGCTTGCTGACAGGACTTAAGGCCGAAGCCAAGAACCCTGAAGACTACAAGATAGTTCTCGAATCGATCCACAAGGAACCCTACGGCTGGATGATGAGGGAAAATGACTCCGAGTTAAGGGACTTCGTCAACAACTTCCTGACCTGGACTCTAACGACAGATTGTTCGGAAGAATTGGATACCCTGTCGGAACTTGGTATACTTGATGAATGTGAGGACTCTAGCTTTACCATCTTCGACGCTATTTACGACAAATGGATGGGCCCGGATACCGCTACGTCGATCCCCCGAACTCCCGTATACAACCACCTGCTACAGGGTATAATAATCCCGGATATCGGGGAAGTGTGGCCTACGAAAGATTAACGTTCAAAAGTGACAGGAGGAATAAGAAGAGCGGGGAGGTAACTTCCTGCTCTTCTTATTATCCAAAAAATGGGCTATCAATTTGATTGGGGCGTAATTGTCAGAGAGCCTTACTGGCACTGGTTACTGAATGGGTTTATTAAGACCCTGATATTGGGGTCAATAAGTTGGGGAATTGCACTTTTTCTAGGTCTTATAATCGGAACCATTAGAACTCTTCCCCTCAAACTGGCTAGGGCTATTGGCAAAACGTATGTTGAGTTCTTCCGCAATATTCCTCTTTTGGTTCAATTATTCTTTTGGTACTACGTCATTCCCCCCATGGTCGGGCAATGGTTTAATCGAATGCAGAACCTTCCGTGGATAATGGCAATATTTGGTTTGGGAGTTTACACGGCATCTCGAGTAGCAGAGCACTTTAGATCCGGTCTCAACTCCGTCCCTAAAGGTCAGCGACATGCGGGTCTTTCTACCGGTTTAACGAATTTCCAGCTTTACCGCCACGTTATAATTCCTTACGGTTTTCGGCTGATGATCCCTCCAATCACAACGGAGTTTCTAACAATCTTCAAAAACTCTGCACTTGCTATGACAATCGGCGTTCTTGAACTCTCCGGGCAGTCCTACAAGATTGGTACCTGGACGTTCCACAGTTTCGAATCCATCACGGCAGCAGTTGGAGGATATCTCATAATTGGCTTTACCGTCATCGTATTTATGGGCTGGGTTGAAAAGAAACTAAAAATTCCCGGACTGCTGGGAGGAGAGTAGCCATGGGCCTTGATATGTCTGTAATACCCAGGAATTTCAACGTACTTTTGGGGGGTTTTTACACTACTCTGAAGTTGTTCGTTCTGGCATTAGCCGGAGGGCTACCGCTGGGAATTTTCTTAGGCTTAGGAAGGCTATCTTCCCGAAAATGGATCTATTACCCTGTTAGCGCCTACATCAATTTCATTCGAAATGTACCGTTACTTATGGTTATCTTCTGGATATATTTTGCTTTACCCATCGTTACGGGACACAACATCGGGCGATTATCATCGGCCATCATTGCCTTCATCGTATTTGAGGCTACTTACTTCGGAGAAATCATAAGAGCCGGATTCCAATCAGTCAAAAAAGGCGAATTGCAAGCTGCTTACTCCACCGGTTTAACTTATACTCAGGCCGTCCGCTACATTCTTATTCCAATTGGTCTGCGAAGAGTAATTCCTAGCCTGATGACCCAGATCATCGTAATATTCCAGGATACTTCTCTTGCTTACGTGATCGGGTTGAGGGAATTTGTGAGAGCTTCCACAATAGTAAATGCCAGAGAGATAAGGTCACTGGAGATTTTTGGATTTGTTGCCATGGTGTATTTGTTGATCTGTCTGGTTGGTTCCACCATCTCTAACCGATTAGAGGAAAAAGGAGAGTGAGAAATGGTTGCTGAAGAAGAGACGTTAATTACAATTGATGAAGTCAGTAAGTGGTATGGGGAAGTTCAAGCCTTAAAGGGTATCTCTTTGGAAATAGAGCGAAAAGACGTTGTAGTTATCTGTGGTCCCAGTGGCTGTGGTAAAAGCACTACCTTGCGCTGTATCAACGGCTTAGAAGAATTTGAGGAAGGGGACGTAATAGTAGACAACGTCTCGGTTAGAAAAGTCCAGGGAACCAAGAAAATTTACAAGCTTAGATCGAAAATCGGGATGGTATTCCAACACTTCGAGCTATATCCACACCTTACGGCTCTAGAAAATATAACTCTGGCTCCAAAAAAAGTCTTTGGGATGAGCAAGAAAAAGGCAAACGAAAAAGGGATGGAACTGTTAGAGAGAGTGGGAATTCCCAAGCAGGCAAACCAAAAGCCGGGAGAACTCTCAGGAGGTCAACAACAGCGGGTTGGCATAGCTAGAGCAATTGCAATGGAGCCTCAAACTATTTTGTTTGACGAACCCACCTCAGCTCTTGATCCTGAGATGATAAGGGATGTATTGGAGGTAATGGCCGACCTGGCGGAAGGTGGATTAACCATGGTGGTAGTCACTCACGAGATGGGTTTCGCCAAGGAAGTAGCAAACAAGATTGCATTTATGGAAGATGGCGTTATTGTAGAACACGAGGACGTAGAAACTTTCTTCAAAAACCCCAAATCTGAGAGAGCAAAGGAATTTGTAGATAGGGTGTTGGTCCATATATAGAGAGCCTTCACGACAAGTAATCTAACATGTTACCGCTTTCCATCTTTAGCTCTTCAAGGCCCTGGAGCTCCTTAATACAAACCTTTACCATGAATAATCAACACATTAGGAAACCATCTATTATCGGAATCCTCGGGGGTATGGGACCCGAAGCCACTCGAGAGTGTTTCGATAGTGTAATTAAGCATACCCCTGCAAAAAAGGACCAGGATCACCTGCAGGTTATCATTGACAACAACCCTCAAATACCTGACAGAACAGAAGCCATATTAGGAGAAGGGAAGAGCCCTGTTCCTCTACTTCGAAGGTCTGCCCGAAGATTGGAGAAAGCTGGAGCAGATTTTATTATTATGCCCTGTAACACGGCTCATTACTTTGTTGATGAGGTGCGAAAATCCGTTGATATCCCCATCTTGGATATGGTTAAGGCTACCGTCAACAAACTCTCACCAGGCAGCAAGACAGGCCTAATGGCCACTACGGGGACGATAAAAACGAGTATTTACCAGGAGTACGCACAGAAGGGCGTAGACATAATTACTCCATCGGAACGATACCAAGAGATCGTCATGAAAGTTATATACGGTAAAAATGGAATTAAGGCCGGCTACAAAAATGAAAGACTAAAGAAGAAGCTAAAAGTAGTCGCCAAACACCTAAAAGAAAAAGGAGTGAAATCCATTATCGCTGGCTGTACAGAAATCCGACTAGTACTAAATCAAGCTGACTTGAGCGATTTGGATTTGATAACTCCAATCGACGTAATTGCTAAAAAAGCAGTTAGCCGAGCTAAACGGGAAGACTAGCAACCCCATTAGTCGATCAACATCGGTGAGCCCGTCCCCAACTAATCAGTTAAAAGTGTCCTTACGATATTCTCATAACCCCTAGTCGCAAGTTTCAATTCTTCAAGAGATATATGCTCATTTGGTTGATGGGCAAGGGACTCATCACCGGGACCAAACCCAATGGTAGGTATATCTGCACGCCCCGCTGTATAGACCCCATCCGTACTAAAATCCCAAATTGTTGCCTCCACCCCGGGGATAAAACTTACGCTTGATTTAATCCGGTCTACCATCTTTTCATCATCAAAATACCATGCAGGAAAAAAGAAAGGAGCGGAGAGCTCCTCACCCGTGTAACAGCGTAGTATCTTTTCCAGTACTTCTGCTTTCCCTGTAACACCAGATACCTCATCAACGGCTTCCTGAACAAACATAGCGAGGTCTTCTTCGGTGGTATTCCTTCCAATTCTAAAGTCCAACCGAGCAGTCGCTTCATCCGGAATGATGGGACCATCACCCGGCTTGCAAGAAACATCTATTAGAGCCATCGTTTCACGGCCTAACGCTGGGTCAGTTCCTAGCTCTTTTTTCCGAAGGACTCCAATAACGTCAATCAGATCCAGGGCAGCGTTCTTCCCCAAATGGGGCATACTTGCGTGAGCAGTCTCACCTCTCACCTGGAGGTCCAGAACCGCTCTACCACGATGGCCGATGCATATTTTCAATCCTGAAGGTTCACCCAGTACAACGTAAGTAGGTAACCCGGAACTACTGATCAACTGTTCGATAGCTGCCCCCTCCATTGTTTCCTCGTGAACTACACAGGTCACCATCACGCCATCTCTTGCTTCTTTGATAGAATCCCTGGCATTTATCGCACCAAATATCATTGAAGATAAAGGTCCTTTCATGTCCACTGTACCACGTCCATACATAATATCGTTATGAATTTCTGCCGAGAACGGATCGGAATCCCAATTGTTCAAGTCTCCCGGCTCCACAGTATCCATATGACCTTCCAGCATTACTTTAGGGTTTCTATCTCCTATAATCCCAACTACGTTGCCCAATCTATCAGTTTTTACTTCGTCGTAACCAAGTTGATTCATCTCTTCCACAATCAAATCCGCCGCTGCCTCTTCGTTCCCAGACAAACTTTTTGCTCTGACTAAATCCTGTAGAAACTTAACCTGATCTACCATTTTACCTCCAATAAAGTTCTTCGGTCTCACCAACTTTAGTCAATACACTCAAAACTCACAAGCTTTCCGCGAAATCAAACTCCAAACTCACTTAGAAGGCAATCGAGCAAATATATTTGAGATACGGCAGGTTGGAAGAAGCCTGGAAACTATGTAGAGTACAGAACGCGGCGACGCTCCTGGGTAGGTTAGAAGTGATCAACCCTTACTTTAAAATTCCATTTCGGTTTCCAGCCTGAAAACACGTGAGTCCCCCCTAACAGCAACAGTAGCTATGGCGCTAAATGGATCTCCGGTTAGTACACATCTCAGCAAGCCAGATTGAGGCCTATAAAAACCGTCCTCGTAACCCAATCGCACAGCGGTAGTAAAGTCAACGGGGTCGGTAGGGATAGTTATGCTAATATTAAGCTTCTCACCAAGCAGACCCTGACCACTGAGGTTTAACCCTTCAATCCCCAACTCGCTTACGTCAGGCGTAACCTGCAGGGACTTTGCGGCGTTTTTAAGCTGAAAGCTCTCATCGAAGTACACAGAGAAGATAATCGGATCCGCACTCCAGGTCATGGAGGTACCCGCAAAAGGCAGGAAGGTGTTGCTGGTGACCGATAGGCTCGAGGAAAGGGTAAAATCAAACTGGTCACATTCCCATGTTTTGGACCCCCGGAGCGCCAAACCATTGAAGCCGTGGTCCGAAGAAAAGCCACCTGATAAACTTAAGTGCAATTCCTGAATGGGCAAATCATCAACAGAAAAGACAAACTCTTCAAATCCCATACCCTCTTGAAGCGCAACTTGCTGGAGCTTAAGAGGACCGAGACAATTTCCGAAACAGGTAACACCTTCCTTGGCTCCAAACCTTGCCTTCATTCCCAGCTCAACTTCGTCTTCAGTTTCCCCAGAGAGTTCGAAAATAACTCCAGATTGGATATTCTCCGGGTCTTCTGGCTTATCCTGCCAGTTTTCTACAATAAGGGTTGTATCTGCAGTCAACCCCACGAGGCTAAACTTTATGGACGATCGATATCTCCTGAACGCAAGGGTAGGGAAGGTAGCACCATACCAATCAGTACGCCTGTCAGGAGTGGTGTATAATATAATATTTGGCGAAAATATGACCTCGCCTTCCAAAGATGCGATTTCCCCGACCAGGGTCTCATAAGTGAGCCCCTGAAAAGTTAACCCCGAATAGGGGGTATAAGGATGGTAAAATTCCGAAACACTTCTTATATTATCTCCAGGACCTAACAACCCAGAAAGGTTAACGTTCACCAGAGTTTCGAAAAAATATGGTATAAATCCCTCTCCCTCATCTGACGTTCCTGAACATATTATTGAACCGGATTCGAGCTTGCAGTCCTTACTACCAACACTTAATCCCGCCTTGATCTCACCCTCTAAAATCGGCTCCGCATCCAAAAATGGTGAAAACAAAAACAAAATCAAGATGAAGAAGAGTAACAGAGGTACCAGTTTCGAAATTTTCAATACGACCACCTAAACCATGCTGCCTTTGCAATAACAAAATAAGCCATCAATCGGCTGATTTTTCGAAAACCAGACACTTACTAGGATCGACTTCCTCCGGTTCCGGTATGTAAATCATCCCCCAACCGGTCTCCTTATCAAATCCGGGTTCACCCACATCTTTTATGAAGCATTCTTTTATCTTTTCCTTCACCGCTTGCGTTCCCAATTCCTTTAACATGGGTTGAGTGGATAGAATGAGAGCCACGAGACCCGCGCCTTGTGGACAAGAAAACGAAGTTCCAGAGCCAGCATCTCCGAATTCTCCACCTAGAAGTATCGTATATACGTTCTCTCCGGGGGCGACGAAATCCACCTCTTCGCCGTAATTCGAAAACCTGCTTTTCTTATTTGTCTTCAGATTGTAGGATCCCACGGCAATTACTCGGGGATCGGCGGCAGGAGTGTCTACTATACCCTCGCCGTCGTTTCCAGTTGCAGCTACCACGATCGGCGGGACCAAACCTTGAGAGTCGAAATCCTTGTAAAGAATGTCGAGTACCCTGTCAAAATATTTTCTGGATTGCCTTTCTTTGGACGGACGACACCGGGCGCACCCCAGGCTCATGTTTACTACATCGGCTTCCAGATAAAAGGCTGCAATCAAGCCCTTGGCAATTATATCCTGAGGCGTAAACCGACTTTGCCCAAAAACTTTTACCGGAATAACACGGCTATTAAAGGCTACACCCGCACCGAATTTTTCGTTATCTCCCTGGGCAGAAGCAATGCTAGAGACTATGGTTCCATGACCTCGCCGATCGTCGGCAGTTGAAGTTCCAAGTAGCAAAGAAAGATCCTGATGGCCCCCGCTGACGTCGACACCATTCGGCGCAAGCCGTGAGGTTCTAACCTCGTCCTTAACTTCAAGATCCAGTCCTGTATCAACTACAGCGACCTTCACTCCTCGTCCCTTGATGGGAAAGAAGGCCTTCCATCCAGTGAAGATGTTCGTTGCCCGAAGCTGTTCCTGTGCATCTATATCTGGATCATTTAACTCTTCCTGAACCAGCGTCATGATGCCGTTTTCCGACGCATATTGAACCCCGGGCTCGTTTGCAAGTCCATCTGCAGTCTCCGTGGTATTTCGTATTCCTCTATCCTTTAACCGGAACACGTACAAATCCGTTGGTGGAATTCTCTCAACTGACAGGACACCATATTTTGATTTCAAAGATTCCAATTGATCGCTGGTACCGTTAAACTGTACCAATATTTCCCCAGGCACAAAGCTTAGCATCTCTCCAGTTTGATCGGTTGCTCGATCCTTTAGATCTTCCGGAACTTGGTCTGCCCATGCCCGAAGTTGTGCCTCGGTGATTTCTCTACCTCTGTTGCTGATACACGATTTGTTAACCGTAACCCTTACCCTGTTACTTCGACCTTGAGGCCCTGTGACCTGAAGGATGGTCTCACCCTCTAATCCAGGTGGGATGACAGTGATAACCGCGCGATGGGATGCAGCAAGTATTTTTGCATGTTTCTCACCGTCGTTAAAATCAACTAAACCTTCCCATTTGAAAGTTTCAGGCTCCGCCAATGTATTTATCGGTATAAGCAACGTTGAGCCGGGGGCAACGCAAACACCTTCCATGGATGAAGGTGGAATAGTCATACCTGAAATGAATGTTCGTTCCCTCTCCGTTTGAACCGCTAGAGTAAAATCACCGCTTATTGTATGATCCTGTCTTTCTCGAGGGGGAAAGCATTCCACCTTTATGTCAGTATGTATTTGGTAAAATCCAGTTGGTACGTCACTTGTGACTATAGCAAAAAGAGTTAGGCTGCAAAAATCCCCTGGAAGCACTTTCAATTGAGGAGGTACCGGTAGCAGAAAGATTTGGCCTTTACTGGGTTCGGGGAATATTTTCAGATTCTCAACGGATATCTGTGGCTGGGACTCAAATTCGCCCGCAGCCGTGTAACAGGAATTGGAAATAAATATGCTCGCGAGGGGCACTCTATCCCCCGGTACGGCTGTAGTATTTAGTTGAGGACCAAAGCTTGGAAGACAACATTGGTTTGGGATCACAGGTTGAACGTAGATGGTAAAGGTTTTCGTGTCAGTGTATGTCCTGGAGGGGTGAATTGTGCCACCGCAGGTTGCGGTGACAGTTATTGCAACTTGATAAAAGTCCGATTGAAGGTCCGAAGAAAAATTCCCGAGGATATTCACCGAAGTGCTGCCTCCGTAAGGGACGTTTATGCTAGACGAAGACAGAGAAAAACTCATGTTGCCCGAAGTAGGGGAGGGATCTACGCTCGCAGTTACCGTGAGATCCGCCCGAATCGAATTTGCTGCCCCCGTATAAGCGGTACAGTTATTATTTACCTCTACCGGGGCGATTGTAGTTACGCTACCGGGGTCGACCGTGGTGACTAATTGGCTACCAATTACCGGTTCACAGCACTGAGGTACCACGTTGGGTAATACAGTGAGGGTAAATGTCGAGGATTCCGTAGGACCAGATTGATAATTGCCGCCCGAGATACCAACACACGAAGCGTTCACAATTACCGTGAACTGGTAAATACCCGGGGACAGGTCAGGTGACAATTCCATCATGATTGCGAAGGTTGCGGAAGTATTATCCGTTTTTACGTACTGAGAAGAAGGGTCCAAGAGATTTATCGAACCTTGAGCCGGGGGAGATCCTATGAATTGAATCTGAGGCTTGCCTAGGTCGATCTCACCGCCTGTTTCGAAGCAACCGTCTCCTACAGTCACTGTAACATGAGTCAGTAAACTCCCAGTATCACCCGGATACCCAGTGACTGAACCTCCGGTGGGCGAAAATTCCGCCGTACAACAGTCGTAGGGTGGCTGAGTATAAGCCTGATAGCTCAATTGAAGCGATAAAGACAATACCACAAAGAAAACAATAAAGTACCCTATGGTTTTGAAAGTTGTATGTTTACGCAACCTTAACCCCCTTTCCTCGTTCAACCGATATTATCTCGAAAAAAATGAACAAAGCAAACGACCTACAACACACAATTATATTATCGGAATTTGAAAATCTTTCCAGAACTAAAATCCAGGCAAGGAGTAAACAATATCACCTCCCAGCAGGATATTCGGCGGGCGAAGACTAGAAAATAGCAAAAACTACAGGCCTTCACAAAAGCCAAGTTTCTCCCTTCACCCGCAAAAAATCCTGAACCGGACTCACTACGACAAGTCCGGGAACTTCTGGGTCTAGGTAATAAAACAAGCAGCAACTACGGTGGTGACGTTAGTGGTTAGAACCAGTTCAACGGGTTTAAGGCATCAAGCAGGCCGCCTCCGCCACCTCCTCCACCACCCCCACCACCTGAGCTGGTGCTACTTGTGGTTGTATTATACGAATCCCACGTATAACCGGAGTGATCATCAATCGAAGTAGAAATTTGTTGAATCTGAGTCATGTTCGCGGTTACACCGATAGTGATACAGTTGATCAGACATCCGGGGTTGGTCACTATGTTAAGATTTGCATAAGCACTGGAAGGAGTAAATCCTCCAGGAAGCTCTACGATTTCGAGATTACCCCTTTCGTCCAGGTGTGCAGTTCCAGGAATGACGTCCACGTTGGCTCCCTTATCGCCAAATTTAGTTTCTCCAAATCTAATCCCATTCCAGTTGGTAATCATGATATCTCTAAGCGCGATGGAATCAGCTGCTTTGACAATATCCGCTTTTTTCGTAGATTCCGCCATGTTCAAAATCGCCGCCCACGTATGAACTCCGGTGAAAGCCAGAGCGTTAAGCGGATTGGGGTGACCAACGTTCTCGGTAAAAGAATCCCGGAACGGGCCAATAAAGTCGCTGGCGAAGTTCGCGTCTGCTTCAAAAACACCCGAGAAAAACTGGATATTACTAAACGTCCACCGCCATCCCTTCATTTCCTCAAGGGTTAACCCTTGAGTTACACCTTGAAGGGTAGTAAGGTACGGGTCTACAAAAAGAAGACCCGGTCTTTCATCGGGGGCAGATATTTCCTCGGCCAATTCTTTGACCAAAAAGAGGACGCTTCCAGAAAAAAGTACCGGAATAATGGCGTCGTCCTTTCCCAGATTCATAGAAAAGATCTTATCTCTTACATCGGCGTTAGTAGTCCCTTCTTCAAAAACGAGAGGCGTCAACTTAAACCTGCCTTCAAATTCTCCTTCAACTCCCTCCTCCGCAAAACCCTTAATAAGTTTTAAGTCATCCTCTAAACCGGGGTATTCTTTAACCATATAAATGTAGTTTGTGGGAACATCTTGCTGTTCCTCTTCGGATAGTTGATCCATAAAGTTGGAAAGAGATGCGAATAGCGCTTTTGCACCCTGAACGTTGTCCGCACAAATCCGGTAAAAAGAATCATAGCCTTGTTTTGTGAGAGGGGAGATAATGGATCCACAGGTCAACATGGGAAGACCCGCCTCTGCAGCGGCTTCACTCACCTTAAGGGTGACATTACTACCCAGAGAACCGATGATACCAGCTACTCCCTTGGACTTCATTTCTCCAACTAACTGTGCTCCTTTCTCCGGATCAAATTCGTGATTGGCATAGATCAACTCAAGCTTTGCGTTCCCGAGACTGGGGATACCCTCCCAGGCGGGGATTAGCTCCGGATATTTAAGAGGAGATTCAGAATTTACCAGCGAAGCTGCATAATCCGCTCCTTTATACAACTGCAGTCCAGCAGGATTGTCTTTTGGAGGCCATATTACACCAAGTTTAACAGAATTTTGGGCTCTAGCGTTGAATGAGTTTAACGCACTTAAGCCGATCAAAGCGCCCGTAGTTCCTTTGAGAAATGTCCTTCGGGTGATACCACCGTTTCCTCCTGACGACTCTTTCATTTCGGCACCTCCTGAGAAATTGCCGTTCTCGGTCCGACCAACTTTTCCAGAAACATCCATTACACCTTTAAACACCGACAATCCGGAGTCCTAATTGGTGAAAAACCCCGCCCCCAACGGACGGAGCTTGTAAAAGACAAATGAAAGGCAGAAGTAAGGTTAATCGTAAGCCTTTACACTCAACATCTATTATAACTTAAAATACAAAATATTCAATTTTTTCGAAGATTATTGAAGATAAAGAACCAATTTATTTCTGCCTGAATTGAACGTTCTTAACAGGTTATTTCCAGGGTTAGATTACTCCTACGTTGAATCTCATTGTAGGTTCTACTAAGGGAAGATTGATTGAACCTGGTTGAATCTTAACATAAGGAAGGTATGCTAATCGGCAAGCTCCTCCCGCAAATCCCAGCCTCTCCAGGTCTGATAACCGGTGGTATCTATCTGTTTGCGAGAATACGCCTTGTGCCAGCCATCAGGAACAGACAACTCCTTGTAAAGTGTCCTTCTCCATGCCTCGAGAAAAGCTTGGGAGGTATTCATAAACTCTGCCGCACATCTAACTGAGTTATCCGTGCTTTTATCCAACTCTTTGAGCCAGCGAACCCCACCGCGTGACCGCAGTAAATGGTGATCTAGGACAAGAGTTGGAACATTCTGACTCAACATCTGGGCGTGCTCCCAGGCAGTCTCCTCAGCTTCTTTGGATAGCTGCGGTAAATAAAGAGGAGGGCCACCCGCCAGCACGATATCAGGTTCCCAGCTTATTATCTTTCGTATGGGCTTGGTCTCCAGCAATTGAATATCGGAGGCATGAACGAAAACGGTTCCTTCGGCCCGGATTCTGGTCATCATCACGTCGCCCAAACCATTGTCGTACTCGCCATGAGGCATCGGTGACGAAAAACTGAAGGGTTCAATCTCCACCCCCATCGCACCACGTACCGCATGGCCGCAGTACGCAGATAGCGCATCCCTTCTGCTACGACCTTTGCCGTCGAGTGTATCTCTATTAGGCCCCCAGACTCGCAAATTCTCAAGCTCTTCAGAAACGAGATCCAGTGATAGTTGATAAGGGTTTGCGTCCGCAAGAGGTACATGATCGCCATGAAAATGGCTTAACACGACGTCGGTCGACTTTTGAACAGCAGAAAGGATCTTTTTCCTGACCACGGCCCCAACTGCCACCTGAAATGGATGGGGAAGAAGCCCGTGCCGTCTATATCCAAGAGCAACACCAGGATCAATCGCTATTCTTCGTTCTTTTGTAACTACAAAACAAGAAAGCCCCCGAACTCCCAGTGATTCCGCTCCTAATATTTCGATATCCATATCAGCCCCCTCTATTCACAATAAATTTACAGTTCCAACAAAATAACGCCAGCTATCCAGATTCGCACAGCTTCGCCTAGATCCTTTTTGCCCTGCGATACAGTACAAACATTACCAGCCCAATTGAAAACGGAAGGAGAAAAATAGAGGGAATAAATGGTCCCTTGTAACTATTCACAAAAGTCCCCCACGTGGCGACCCAGCGACCACCCTCTCCGGGCACTGATCCAAGTACGATAGACAACAGTTCCATACCACCAACTATCCATATCATAAAACTAGCAGAAACCGCTTGCGCATCTTGTTCTATCTGATTAGCTTGATTTATTGAAAAAAGGTAAATACATCCGGAGGAGAGCAAAATCAAACCTCGCCACAACATAAAGTCCCCTCCAAACGCAATTTGGCCGAAAGTGTAGGATCCACGAGTAAAAGAGAGAAGAATTTCAATCACTCCGGGAACCAGCACGACAACCCCGATGAAAGCTAATAGTAGATTGAAAAAGTTCTTCTTCACTTAAGACACCCCTAACAGAGTTCCGATTAGGTGAAGTAGCCCACCCCACAGCAGCACAACCACGGCTAGGACCAGCAAACTCCCTCCTAATACTCTAATCACACCGCCGCTCCTTTTACCTTCTTTAATAATCATGGCAAAAGTAGCCACGCAGGGGAAGTATATAGAGATGATAACAACCGAAGTTACAAGTTGAAAGCCGGACATCTTAATTGCAGAAAGTTGAGCCACTGCCAGGTCCTTCCTCAAAAACCCCGCAATCAAAGGTGCAACTGTTTCTTTTGGAATGCCAAACCAGAAGTTGAACAGAGGTTCGAACAGGTTGGCTAGCCAGCTGATCACTCCACCCAAATAAAGCACGTTTACGAGACCTACACCAAATAAAACAAAAGGTATAGCGCTTGTGAAAAAGCCTTTGACCTTAACATGCATTTTTCTACCAACGTTGGAAACAGTTGGAGCCCTAAACGGTGGGACGTCAGTAATAATCTCGGGAGATCTTCCGGGAATAAACTTGTTCAGGATCCACCCAAAAACGAAAAAGCCTACGAAAAGATATAGCATTATATATCCAAAATACTCAGGAATAAGCGAAAGCATAACCCCAAGCTGCGCTCCACAAGGGATGAATATAGACAACAGGATCATCATCATGAATCGCTGCTTCTTCGTCTTAAGTGTCCTGGTAGACGCTACTCCCGGGACGTTACAGCCAAGAGACAATATGATAGGAACCACCGCAAAACCGTGTAAACCAATCCTATGTAGCACAGTATCCACAAGTACTGCCAACCGCGGCATATATCCCGAATCCTCAAGGATGGTGATCACTAGGTAGAACGCAACAATAGCAGGTAGGACGACACCAACTGCCACAAACAATCCACTGGTCAACATTCCAAATGCCTCAAACGAATTCTCCGCAGCTGGGTCTCCAACAAGAATATAGTAAAGCCAGCTTCCTTCAAACGGAAAAACTTCTTGGAGCCACGGCAGCCAGTGATCGTCAAATAGAGGAACGAAAAAGCCATCGGTAAAGAAACCCGCGAAAGCCCTAAAAAATGTCCAAAACCCATAAAGGACCGCGATCGCAAAAGGGATACCAGTTAGCGGTTTTACTGTTAGCTCGGCCAGAACGCTCTTGATAGTTGTTTCTTCAGTACCATACTCGATTGTCGCTTCCGCAACTTGATCTATTAATCGCCATCTTTCTTCGACTCCAAACCGCATCAGTAACTAATTTACTCCTCTTCTATAAAGCCATCACACCCGTGCCTCATCTCCTCACTTCGCTTGCCATGGTTAGCGTAGTACGCGAAGTTCTCAATCACGACGGGCTTCCCTCGGGGACAGGATAATAGAAAGTCAACAAAAGTGGATATCTTCTCTAGAGTTTTTTCACTTACATAATGTTCAATCCTACAGGCGTCTTCATCTGCTATTTCTTCATCTATCTCCAGCACGTTAGTAAAGAATTGAAACAAAACCTCGTGCCGTCTCGAAACTTCATCGGCCAAGATCTTGCCTTTTTTAGTTAACACGACAGGCCCGTAAGCCTCGTGTTCGACCAAATTTTTCTGCTTAAGCCGCTTCACTGCCGAAGTGACGCTGGGTTTTTTGACGTTAAGCTCTTCACTTATCTCGGTCACTCCGACTTCGGGGTTATCCCGGCTAAGATGTCCAATCGCCTCCAAATAGTCTTCAAGACCTGGAGACTCTCGCAGAGAACTTTCCTGTGCCATTTGTATCATATCTCACCCATAAGTTAGACCTATCTAACAATTACAGAAAATTATACTGAGTTATTTTGGTTTGTCAAGAACCCCGGCCACAAACCGGGGCATACAAAAAAGCAATGTAAAGATGGCATCTGATTTGAAAAACAAAAATTGATCCAGAACTCAAAACAGCCGATTCACCCCCAAGGCAAGCTGCGGGGGGTCCAGCACCCAGTTTAAATATGTACTTCGTGCTGGAGGACACTCTCGGCAAGTTTTGGTAGAATATCAAACCGGTCAATCGAGTCTATCTTAACCTGCCATAGTTATAGTCCATTGTTGCAAAATATCAATATATCCGTAGTATAGCATTGTAATAGGAGGGATCAATATGAACGATGTGTTGATATTGCTCTTGATAGCCGGTTTGGTAGTAGGGGTTGGTTTTGTCAGTGGCGTGATTTCGTTTCACCAAGCACCCCCAGAGGGCACCAAGAGCTCGATATCTGATCAAGATAACAACTTAGTTAAAGAAGAAACTCTAGAAAAATCTTCTAAACCCGAACAACCAAAGTCTGAACAACTGCCTGAAGTAGAAGAACATGCTACAGCACTATCCGAGGTTGAGAGTCTTGATTTTAAAGTGGACTATCTTGAAGGTCAAACAACTGGTACTACCCGGTTCAGAATTAGAAACCCGGAAACCGAAAACGAAGACCTCCGAATAGATTCTGTAAGAAAGGATGGCTCAGAAATGACAATAATCCTAAGACAGAGTACGAATGAAGGTTGGATAAAGGACTATGCTTCCAACGAAGTGACGCACGTAACAGGTATTGCTTTCATGCACATGTGGGGTGTACAGTCTGACAATTACTTAAACTATAAGGTTACCGATTGGAAAGAGATGGAAGGTCAAAGCTTCACCGTAGAAAAAGGTAACAGTAAGAGTAAAATCTACGATATCAGAGTTAACAACGGCATCCCCGATTCGGTGTTTTCACCAAGCAGTATCTAATTTTTGAGAGCTAACATAAATTGAAGACTCTAGAGAAAAATGCCCTGGAGCCATTGCTTACGGGCCGGATAATTGGCAAGTACAGTAGATTTCTGTACTTAATACCTGTTCCGTAACAAAATACCGGTTTTTGCCACTTCCCAACAAGTGGGATCTAACTGTATAATTAAAAATGAACAGGGTGGCAATTTAATCTTAATTTTGTACAAACCTATTGCGGACAAAGAACTAATGATGTAATTGGCGGTAACTCAAGATCCAAGGACGATTATTGTGAAAACGAAATTAGCTTTAGCATTAATTTTGCCCTTAATTCTGGTGTTGTCTGTACCGGGTATCTCCGAGGAAGAAAAAACCACGCCAGAACGGATCATTATTGAACCACCACAACAAGCAGCACTATCAGTTAATCTACACATTTCACGAACAAGGTATCCACCCAAAGGTGAGCTGGAAGTCGAAATTCAACTGACTAAGCGGGCTTACCTTTACCTGTATAGCATTGACCAGAACGGGAATGTAGCGCTACTCTTCCCCAATAAATACGACCAAAAAAACTTGCTAAACGCGGGCAAACACAAGTTTCCAAGACAAGGCTATAGTATATTAGTAGAAAATCGCCAAGAAACTGAATACCTTCAGGCCATCGCCACAACCATTCCAATTTCTAACTTTGCCTCCATAGGGGAAAAGGAATATTCAGACAATCCGTTCCCCATTCTCAGCAATAATGCAGAATCGTTTCAAGACACCACTAAAAAAAACATTGAAAGTCAGGCACGGTCAGGCGAATGGTCAACAGACTGGGTAAAATACGAAGTCACACCTTATCTCTCAACTCTTGAGATTTACTCTCAACCGCCGGGAGCAGATATCTATGTCCATGATAGATACCTCGGCTCCACCCCGGCACAAGTACACGTCAAGCCGGGTTACATTGAGCTTACTTTATCAAGAAGAAACTTTGAAAAGTGGACGAGTTCTGTCCAGATAGGCCCATACAAAACCAAACAAGTAAACGCTATACTCAGCCCCTCCACCCAAGCCTGGCTATTCGTGAGAAGTAAACCGGAAGGCGCTCGAGTCGTCTTTAACGACGAGTATAAAGGAAAAACTCCAGTTGGATTTTCCGTCACAGATAAAGAGGGCTACTTACAAATAACTAAGGAGGGCTACACTTCCTGGGAAGAATCTATCGAGGTTCAGCCTTATCGAACCAATACAATTGATGTCAATTTGCAAACAAAAAAATATGGGACACTGGCGATTGACTCCGTTCCCGCTGGTGCCTCGATCTTCGTTGACGGCAAATTTAAGGGCTTAACTCCCATGCAATTATACCTCGAGACAGGGCGCCTAAAAATAGAAATCGGCAAGGACGGCTACAGGAAGTGGTCAAAATTTATCTCCCTTCCTTCCAATCAATATAAAAGTGTCTTCGTTACTCTAACTCCCTTGAGCAAAAAAGAAGCTGCAAAAGAAACAACCTATCCAGCTGCCGGTTTGGGGGTCAACGTGGGGCTCGATTTGGATGGAATCCTTTCCTTTGGAGCCGAAATCGAGTTCATGAATTTTCTAGTTGGCGGTTCGCTCAGATTCACAGGGGACCCGAAGGCCCGTGAGGAGATGAACTGGGTGCAAAAATACTGGGAAAATGGGGAAATCATCAATTACGGTCCAGAATGGGAGATTTACTCAGCGTACTTAGCCGATCTATTCCGGGGTTTGAACCTCCGGCTGGGAGCGGGACTGGCCGTTCAGCCGCTCGCTAACCTTGCACCTGTACCAGCAGGTACCTCCTCCAATAGCTATCAGCTAAACCCGCAAGCCACTGTAGCCAGAGACGCGCACTCAGAATTTTCCACTGCTTTTACCGTTCATGGAGGCGTGACTATAAAGAGAGAGAACCTGTCGCTAAGTTTCTTTTACCACAACCTAAGGGGATTTACTTTCGGCTTGGGGTTTGTATTTTCCTGACCACAATAGATCAACCTACGCCCGGAGTCCAGAACGGAGTTCAGCTAACTCATTCCTCTTATATATGGATAAAGCAGGTCGGTAAAAGCTCCTTACCGGAGGCAATTTTTGACAAGATTGGAGTCGAGATCGGATAAACTCCCGACAATAACGTCGGCTCTACTTAGAAGTTCGTCCGAAAAATCAGTCACACTATCGTTTTGAGTTAGCAGGCATGTCATACCGGCTCGTTTTGCAGCGATTAAACCGTTCTTCGAATCCTCAACCACAAGGCTGTCTTGAGGTTTGACGTTAACAGCTTCGGCAGCTTTCAAAAAGATGTCCGGATAAGGTTTACTATTTTTCACGTGATCTTCCGTGATAACCGCGTCAAAAACGTCTTCGAATCCATGCTTAGCCAGAAAAATATCTGCCAGTTCCAGTGGTGCACTAGTTGCCAGAGTAATCTTACGCCCGCTCCTGTAAACAGTGTCAAGGAACGATTCAGCTCCATTCATCAATGGCGCAGCGCCGTAATCTCTCTTTATAAGATCTATTCTCTTCCTCAAAATATCCTCAACAGGAGCAGCCAAATTAAATTTCTCTTTGTAAAAGTTCGCTGCAAACTTCTGACCCCGACCTACCAGTTTGTTCTTAGTAATTCCCCGAATTACCTCTCGGGGTAAGGCGACACCAAAACCCCTCAGCAATTCTATTTCGCTGTTAAACCAAGCAAGCTCACTATTGACTAAAGAACCATCCATATCGAAGTGAACAGCATCAATAGTTCGCAAAATCTTACATAAATCGCCAGCTTTGTTCATTACTATCTGTTATCTCTCCCCAGATGATTGGAACTGAATCGAACCCGCTGCTTGTGGGATGGATAAATTTAGGGGAGTGCCCAACTACACTTCAGTGAAATATCTCTTAAGGTGATTGATAAACTCAGGATCGGCAAGTTCTTCTAGGGCCTCGACCTCAAGTTGTCTGACCCTTTCCCTTGAAATCGCCAGCTTATCTCCGATCGCGGCAAGCGTATGCGGTTCAATTTCGTCCAAACCGTACCTCATTTCAAGAATCTCCCTCTTTCTATCGGGAAGAGTGGCCAAACCTTCCTCTAAATCGTCCAACAAAATAGCTTTGAGCGCTTCCTTCTCGGGCAGCAAAGGTTTTTCCGCCCGGACAAAATCACCTAAAACCTCATCCCCTCCCTCAACTGGTTTATCCAATGACACTATACCTTGCTGAACTCTCTCCGCCCTTTTCACAGTATCCAAAGGTAGGTCTAATCTATCTGCTATCTCCTCTCTGGATAAATGTGGGTTGCCTTGTTCGAGCTCCTCTCGCTTCAAATTCTTTATCTTTCTAATAATATCAAAGGTATGGGTAGGTATCCTAATTCCTCTACCTTCATTTATTAATGCAAGCCTAATTTTTTGCTTAATCCACCAGGTGGCATAAGTACTAAATTTGTAGCCCTTCGACTCGTCAAATCTTTCCACAGCCTCCATAAGGCCGATATTACCTTCCTGAATTAAATCCAACAGACCAACCCCCTGACTCGCATACTGCTTAGCAATTTTTACTACCAGTCGTAAATTTGACCGGATCAACTTTTTTCTCGCTAAATTGCTACCTTGATTTATTCTCCGACTGAGATAATTTTCCTCTGATTTATCTAACAACTTAAACTTTCCTATCTCAGAAATATACAACCCTAAGAAGCTACCTCCAGACGGATCACCAGCCTTCGTTCGCTCGGAAACTTGCGTTATATTGGTTTGTTTTACGTC
>CAZTJJ010000016.1:0-23752 GCA_964614065.1 uncultured Thermotogae bacterium | reverse complement strand
GGCGGTGGGGCAGGGAGACATGATGCAGGCACAATGGGGTTCTCACGGTGATTATGGGGCCATCGCTTATGCTCCAACTTCACCGCAAGAGATGTTCGATTATACCATCAAAGCGTTCAACAAAGCCGAGCAATATCGTATGCCCGTTTTCGTGATGGCAAATGAAAAAATTGGTCATATGCGTGAACGAGTAGTTATTGCCGAGGACAACGTCGAAATCTATCCCCGCCGTAGACCAAATGTCAGCCCCGAGGACTTCTTGCCTTTTGAGCCTGAAGAGGACTTAGTCCCACAGATGGCCTCAGCGGGAGAAGGATACCGAGTACACGTCACAGGCCTTACACATGACTACAAAGGATACCCGAAACTCGACGTGGAAACCCAACGGGAACAAGTTGGCCGCCTGGTCGAAAAAGTAGAGAAAAACAAGGGCGACATAGTAGAGATAGGAACAGAAGATGTGGACGATGCGGACGTAATAATCCTGTCCTATGGCATGGCTTACCGGACTGCTATGGGCGCTTATAAACTTGCACGAGAGCGTGGGCTAAAAGTAGGGATGGTTCGATTAATTACAGTTTGGCCATTTCCTGACGACGAGATAAGAGAACTAAGTAAACAGGTTAAAGGAATAGTGGTGCCCGAAATTAATCTGGGGCAGATAGTTCGAGAGGTAGAGCGGGTCGCGTCTTGCAACGCCGAAGTAAAGTTGATTCCACATCCCGGTGGCGGTTTACACGATCCCAAAGACATACTAAAAGAAGTAGAGAACTTGGCCTAAAACCATCAGCTGAAGTTTTTGCTGGCCTGCTGGTCAAGAAACGCTGGTATCCTCGAGAATTAACTGATCGTAAGAGATAATATTGTGTTTAGCTAACAATACAAGCCGTACAGAGTTGCCTTTCGAGGTTTTGTCGGTGGAGAACGAAGTGAAGGAAAGGAGGTAAAAATGTCAGAAGAAATTAGCGAAGAAGAATTGCTAGAAAAGGCAAAGAAGCCTGGAAAAGATGCACTTAAACTACATCCATTCTACAAAGGTAAAATTCAGACTAATCCCAAGTGCGCTATACGAGATTTTACAGACTTCGGCATTTGGTATACACCTGGCGTTGCCGAACCCTGCAGAGAGATAGATGAAGATCCCGAAAAGGTATTTGAACATACCAACAAAGCGAATATGGTGGCAGTGATTTCTGATGGAACCAGAGTTCTTGGCCTAGGAAATATTGGACCCAGAGCTGGCTTACCCGTCATGGAAGGTAAGGCTTTATTGTTTAAATACCTCGGGGGAATAGACGCTTTTCCCATCACACTCGACACAGAAGATCCAGAAGAAATTATTCGAACGGTTAAGATTCTTGAACCTGCGTTCGGGGGGATCAATCTAGAGGATATAGCAAAGCCAAAATGTTTTGAAATTCTTGATAGATTGCGAGAGGAAATGAATGTACCCGTCTGGCATGACGACCAACAGGGTACGGCCTCGATTGAGCTAGCAGGAATAATCAATTCTTTGAAGATAGTTGGAAAACAACTGGACGAAGTTCAGTATGCAATTATTGGTGCCGGCGCGGCAAATGTAGCTCTAACTAGAGTTATGTTTACTGCGGGCGTACCTCCAGAGAACGTAATCGTTTGCGACAGCACCGGAATTCTCCACGAAGGAAGAGAAGACCTTGAAGAAAACAAGGATTACAATCCCTATAAGTGGGATCTGGCCAAGAAAACTAACGGAGAAGGTAGAACTGGAGGTTTGGATGAAGCAATTAGGGACACTGACGTTCTCGTTGCGGCATCTAGTCCGGGCCCAGATACGTTGAAGAAAGAATGGATAGAGAGGATGAATAAAGATGCGGTGGTCTTTACGCTCGCCAACCCCATTCCTGAAATATGGCCCTGGAAAGCGCACGAAGCCGGTGCGAGGATCGTTGCAACTGGCAGATCGGACTTTCCAAACCAGGTAAACAACTCTATAGGGTTTCCTGGGATCTTTCGAGGAACTCTGGATGTAAATGCAAGCACAATAACCGATGAGATGGCCATAGCTGCTGCTTATGCCATTGCTGACACTGCTGAGGAAAAAGGTTTACGTGAAGATTATGTTGTACCCACTATGGACGAGTGGGAGGTTTTTATTAACCAGGCTGTGGCAGTGGGCCAGAAGGCCATAGAACAAGGAATCGCTCGCAAGGAGTTAACTAAAGAAGAAATGACGGAAACAGCAAAAAGCAAAATTGAACATGCAAGAAAATCGACCCAATCCGCTATGGAACAAGGTTTAATTGAACAACCCCCTGAATAATTAAGTTGTTGTGAAAACTTCTAACAGAACCTCAAATCTTCGAGGTGAAAATATGGATGAAAAAAAGCTGGTAGAACAAATGATAGAACCGATTAAAAAAGCAGTAACTACCCTACCTAAACCGACAATGGACGCACTTGAAAAGGCAAAAGAAATTGAAGATGACGCTGGCCGGGTCCAGCTTGAGGCGATCTTACAGGCTGTTGATATTGGTGAAAGCGAAGGAATACCGATCTGTCAAGACACCGGAACCCCCACTTTTTTCATGAATTTAGGGTCCGATTACCCCGCTTTGGATGAGTTGAATACGATTAAAGGATCGCTCCGAAAGGCAATACAAGTAGCGACAGAAGAGGTGCCAATAAGACCAAACACCGTTCACCCATTTACCGGGAAGAATCCCGGCGATAATACAGGTATTAATATACCTTGGATAAGTTGGTCAATCACCGAGGGATCTGACCTTACTATGACCTATCTACCTAAGGGCGGAGGATGCACTAATATGAGCCAACTTACGATGATGACTCCGGGTAGAGGAATAAAAGGGGTCAAAGAAATCGTACTAGAAAGAATCGCGTCAATGGAAGGCAAACCTTGTCCACCGACTATCGTTGGAGTGGGAATAGGTGGTTCAGCGTCAATTGCCATGAATCTGGCCAAGGAATCCCTCCTCAGACCAGTTGGACAACGTCACAGAGAATCAATGATAGCAGACCTAGAAGCGGAATTAATGGAAAGGGCTAACAGGCTCGGCGTCGGCCCCATGGGAGTTGGAGGAAAGACTACCGTACTTGACGTAAAAATTGAATACGATTATAGACATCCTGCGTCTTTCCCTGTAGCTATAACTCCACAATGTTGGGCAAATAGAAGAGTATCACTAAAATTACTACCCGAAGGCTCGATTGAGGAGGTATAAAGATGAAAATACTGAAAACTCCGTTAGATCCCGATGAGGTAAAAAGTCTTAAGGTGAACGAGCCGTTTAAAATTACTGGTAAAATATTTACCGCACGTGATGCTGCTCACGAAAAACTACTGGGATTAGCTGAAGAGGGAAAGGAAGCACCTCTAAAGCTCAAAGATTACCCCTGCTTTCATTGTGGGCCTGTAATGAAAAAGGAAAACGATACCTGGCACGTAGTTTCCGCGGGCCCTACCACAAGCATTAGAATGGAAATTTTTGAGGATAAGTTCATGGATGAGTTCGGGACTAAGATTTTCATTGGAAAGGGTGGAATGGGCGAAAAAACCTCTGAAGCGTTACAGGAGCATGGAGCAGTGTATGCACAGTTTACCGGCGGCGCAGGTTCATTAATGGCCGGTTCCGTGGAAAAAGTGGAGGACGTACACTTTCTGGATGAGCTAGGAGTTCCTGAAGCGGTATGGGTATTAAGGGTAAATGAATTCGGGCCCCTGCTAGTCACCATGGACTCTCAAGGTGAGTCGATTCATAGGGACGTATCCGAGGAGGTGCAGAAAAACCTCGATCGCGAGCTGTCTTCCCTGTAAGAAACTCTATCTTTATCTAGATTTGGGATACTATTTAATACGGTAGTATTTGCGCCTAACTGTCTTATAATTGGTCTATTACGATATCAAAATAACATATTGGTGATTACTCATTGGTACAAGGTAAAGAGAATGAAAAGGTTTACAATTTAAGACAGCGTATTGGATTCGTCCTGGGTTTAATTTTCTTTTTCACCATTGCTTTTGTTCCTGCGGATATAGGTAGTCTGGAGGCTCAAAGAACACTTGCCATAGCGATTTTGATGGCAACTTGGTGGGTTACAGAAGCTATTCCTATTCCAGCTGTATCCCTTTTACCTCTGGTTTTATTTCCCGCTTTTGGCATTATGGATTCACCGCAGGTCGCTTCCCAATATGGTCACAAGTTAATTTTTTTATTCATGTCTGGATTTCTAATTGCAATGGCAATACAGCGATGGAATTTACACAAAAGGATTGCACTCCATATTATTAAAGCAATTGGAACTGGACCAAAAAGAATTGTCCTTGGGTTTATGGTTGCCAGTGGCTTTCTGTCCATGTGGATTTCTAATACGGCCACTACAATGATGATGGCGACGATCGGTTTAGCTGTGGTCTCTTACGTTGCTAGGGCACGCGGCAAAGCGGAGTTAAATGGTAAACTTCAAACAAATTTTGGGGTCTCGTTAATGCTTGGGATTGCCTACGCTTGTAGCATTGGGGGCATGGGCACAATTATCGGGACTCCACCGAACGCATTATTAGTTGCATTTTTGGAATCTCAATTTGGCCAGGATATTTCCTTCCTGGCCTGGATGATATTTGGTGTACCGATTGTCCTTTTACTATTGCCAATAGCATGGTGGTACTTAACAAGAATCAGTAGCCCTACCCATTTGTCTGAAATCCCTGGTGGTAAAGAGCTCATTAATGCAGAATTCGACAAATTGGGACCAATAAGCAAAGGGGAAAAGTTGGTATTGACCGTTTTCATCCTCACAGCCTTTTTGTGGATAATCCGAAGCTTCTTAATCACCCCTTATTTGCCAATGGTTGGTGATGCTACAATTGGTATGGCCATGGCAATCTTATTATTCCTGGTACCAGTTGATCTGGCGAATGCGGAGTTTGCCCTTAATTGGGAGTGGGCTGTTAAGATACCATGGGGCACATTGATACTATTTGGTGGAGGACTAGCCCTGGCGAAGGGAATAGAGGATACTGGTTTAGCGGGATGGGTCGCGGTTAAACTGGATTGGTTTACTCACCTTCCGTTATTGTTATTCATGTCAATTACTATACTTCTGATGGTCAGCTTGACTGAACTGACGTCGAATACGGGAACGGCAGCCATGATGTTGCCAGTGCTTGTACCGTTGGCGGCAGCAATGAACATAGATTTTCTGACTCTTGCTCTACCAGCTATTCTTGCAGTCTCAGGCGCGTTTATGTTACCAGTGGCCACGCCACCCAATGCGATCGTATACGGCACCGGACATGTAACGATTCCACAGATGGTAAAAAACGGTGTAGGTTTAAACTTTATTGCTTTAATTTTGATAACGGTCTTTGGTTACTTAATATTAAGGCCACTAATATCACTAGCATTATAAGGTAAGTTATGAATACAACCTATTTTGGATTGACGATTTGAGGAGGTAAGATGAGGTTACTAGAGTACGAAGGCAGATTATTATTACAAGAAGCAGATATTACTGTTCCCAACGGTGAAGTAGCCCGCACACCCAGGGAGGCAAAATCGATAGCTGAGCGTCTGGGGGGTAGTGCTGTGGTTAAAGCACAGGTTCCAGTGGGGGGAAGAGGTAAAGCAGGTGGAATTAAAGTCGTCCACAATCCTGATGAAGCTGAGGGCTCAGCTGCTGGCTTAATCGGGACCAAACTCAAAGGCGAAACCATATCAAAATTGCTCACAGTAGAAGCAGTTGAAATAGAAACTGAGTTCTATCTTTCCGTCATCTTAGATAGAGCAAAAAAAGGACCAGTAATAATATTTTCTCCCGAGGGCGGTGTGGACATAGAAGAGGTGGCAGATAGAAACCCTGAAAAAATCTTCAAAGTAGAACCCGATCCGTTAATTGGATTACAACCGTTCATGATTAGGGAGATAATTTATCGGGCACATACCAGTCAAGAAGTTTTCAAACCGCTATACAAAGTGATACAGAAGCTCTACAATGCTTACCGCAGGTTTGGTGCTACTTTGATGGAGATCAACCCTTTAGCGTTAACTACAAAAGGGGAACTTGTTGCTCTGGACTCGAAAGTGAAAATTGACGATGACTCTGGAGCAATGAGTGAAGTCCAAGAGTTGTTGCCCGAGAGTGAAAAAACAGGGGATAAAACCGAACTTGAACGTCAGGCAAACCAAATTGGCCTTCAATACGTAGAGTTAGATGGAGATATTGGTATCATAGGGAACGGCGCTGGTTTAGTTATGTCCACTCTGGACGTGCTCAGCGAGAAGGGCGGACAGCCAGCCAACTTTTTGGACCTAGGAGGCGGAGCCGATTCTGAACTGATGAGTAAAGCGTTCGAAATTGTCACCGCAAAGGAAGGACTTACCGGAGTATTTATCAATATTTTTGGTGGTCTCACCAGATGCGACGAGGTAGCCTCCGGATTGGTAGAAGCGCTATCGACAAAAGAGATTGACTTGCCTGTGGTTGTGAGGTTAACAGGGACTAACGAGAAAGCAGGAAGAGATATACTAAGAGAGCACAACATTCCGCCAGCAAATACCCTGGACGAAGGTGCAAACAAAATAATTCAAAGAAGTCAAGAAGTCCGCTAGTAAACCTAGGGACAAACTGATTGTGCTAAGCTCGCCAGTTCTGCTGGGCTCCGGGCTACTGAGATTTGGTGATCCTCTAGTGTTTTAGCTTTGGTCTCGGCCGTACCTTCTTTTCCGGAGATTATTGCTCCAGCGTGCCCCATTCTTTTCCCTTTTGGCGCGCTAAAACCGGCAATGTACGCTATGGCCGGCGTTGAGAGATTTTGGGCGATGTAACGAGCTGCAAGCTCCTCTTCTGAGCCGCCAATCTCCCCAACCAATACCATGAGATCCGTCTCGCTGTCTTCATCAAATTTTGTAAATAGATCAATAAAGTTAGAACCTACAATCTGGTCGCCCCCTATTCCAACAACTGTGGACTGCCCCAGACCGACATTTGTTAGTTCTGAGGCTATTTCATATGTTAAAGTACCACTCCTGGACACGATTCCGATGTTCCCTTGGTCAAATACATCACCCGGTAATATCCCAACCTTGCTCTTTCCCGGAGATATGATACCCGGACAGTTAGGCCCTATCAGTTGAGAATTACTGAAATTTCGTACGTAGTGGTAGACTTCGGCCATGTCGTGCACTGGTATATTCTCTGTAATACAAACGATTAATTCTATATTATTATTTGCTGCTTCCAGGATTGCGTCTTTGGCAAATTTCGCGGGGACAAAAATGACGGAAACATCGATGTTTTGATTATCGCAAGCGTCTCTAACTGTGTTGAAAACGGGCACCCCACGTATTTCCTGATCACCTTTCCCTGGAGTTACTCCAGCGATGACTTTAGTGCCATAGTCTAGCATTCGCTCGGTGTGGAATTTCCCTTCCCCTCCAGTGATGCCTTGAACTAGTACTTTTGAGCTTTCGTCGATGAGTATGGACATTATGTTTCCTCCAATTAAATTACCATTTATGTAAGTTAGTAATATGATTAAGACTTGTAGAATTTTATAGTTATTCGGACCTTATTACAACAGCCTTGTTGCCTATTTTGTATTCAAGGCAATGAATGCACGGTTAATCCAAACCGGAACTTGAACTGAAACAATCGCAATGATACCATCATTTAGGCAAATAGATTAAGGAGGGGTGACCGAATTGGCAAGGAGCCGGTCTCGAAAACCGGTAAGGCCCTACGGCCCTGTGGGTTCGAGTCCCACCTCCTCCGCCACTATGCGCCCGTAGCTCAGCTGGACAGAGCGACGGATTGCGGATCCGTAGGCCGGGGGTTCGAATCCTCCCGGGCGTACTTCTTCCATTACAGTCAGATTGAATTGGATTTATCCAACATATGTAAGTTGGTTTTTTGAAACTTTTGCTGGGGTGATCTCCATGAATTGGAGAGTTACGTGCGAAAAAGATTTCCTAAAAAACAAGGATCGGCTGCGAGAAGTTTTAGAACATGGTTCTGTCATCAATAGTGACATGATACAAACTGTGGAAAACGGCGGCATCATTTCTTTTCCACACACCCTGTTAAAGTTCTCGAGCGAAATGATTCTTGAGGTCGCCCGTTCCATGTACTCCGCTGATATCTCTCGTATCATTGCTTTGGGGGTACTTCATGCTGACACCCTGCCACCAGAGAGTAGCACTCGATTGGAGAGTTTATTTGAACAAACTTACACCGATTCGTACAAAGAAGACTTCACAGAATTCAAAGGTGCATTTTATAGAGCAAAAGATGAATCTGCGTTTGGTACGCTAAGCCGGTTTGAACCTCCAGAAAGTTGGGAGATAATAAGGCAAAACGACCACTTGCTAGAGGACGAATTCTGCCTGGATTATCTCTTTAACATCATTGAGCTCACCGCTGATGTAATCGATGAACAACCAATTCCACTTCTTCCTATTTACTGCGGTGTCTCATTTGATCCTGCTACTGACTCCTTTCAACTAGCCGAAGGTCTCGCAGCGGAAATTAACCAGCTAAACAACGAGGATACCGCTTTATTAGCAACAGGAAACTTAGTTCACTTTGGAAATAACTACAATGAGCCGAAGGTGATTAGAGAGAAACCAAAAGCTATAAAGGAATTAGGGCCTCTCTTCTATGACAAAATTGAAGAGGCTTTTACTGCCGTATTTACAGAAAAAGATTACCTAAAGGGATTTGATCTCCTGCACAATGAATTACAGAGTGATCAAGGGCTCCTTTTGCCTGTGCTAAGCGAACTTTTCTCACCCTATACTGTTGATTATCACTTCTACAAGTATCGCTTATCGGATTATTCCGAGGTTTGGGAAGTACAAAAACCATCCGTTGTCGCTACATCTATGTACAAACTGCAGGCCACTAACAGTTGTTAGCAAGCCTCACAGCTAGAAGTAACATATTAACCAGCACTAAGCCTGTTTTTAGGATTCCGTCTGTGTGGCTTTCCCTAAACCGGGTTTCGCCACTATGTCTACCTTATAATTGAAACCCTGTTCCTTGAGCACCCCTTCCAAATCCTCTAAAAACGGTGAAAGTAGTGACTCTGTCCCGCTAAGCTCTATCGCAAAGTGAGGTTGTTTACGCGCAATTACTTTGAGAGTTGATTTTCTCTTTGTAAACTCCGTTCTGGAACCTTCTATTTTCTCTCCTTTATCATCGAGCCGCTTAATATTCGCCTTGTACACCCAATTTCCTCCTACTTTCTGAGCTTGATCCCTATCGAGTTTTTCGGCTTGCACTAGACTCGATTCGTTGTATCTGGTGATAGTTTCGTTCAATATCTTGAAGAAGTCTTCCAAGAACTCTTCCATGCCACCATAGTCCTTATCAATGCTACATAAATACCGTACCAATTCATCGCTCGACTCTTCCTCGGATCTAGTTTTCGGTGAAAACCAGCTTAACACGCCCACTTGAACCACCTCCCGTGACTCAACAAGCGGATCTGAACTTATATCAAACAAACCTTGGCCAATCAAAGAACTAACTATGATCTAAATGGAGCAGTTTCCTCGTTCATGATCAATCTCTACCCAAGAATACAGGGACAAATTACTTCTCTGTAATTAACTCTGCTCTCTCACCCGGTCCGTGTAACCGAATCGATGTAATTCTAGTTTCATTCACGACAGTAAACCCAGCACCCTATCCTCAGATTGAACATAAGGTTAACCGAAATTTGTCAATAAATGTATACGAATTACTGATCCTAGCTATAATTTAGTTTACTATAAAATAGTTGAGATATCCAAAATCGCGGTGTGCATTACCTCTTCACCAAAACTTGCCGGGGAGACCTCCAGCACCCAATTCGCCCTGTTCATATGGTTTAGGAGCACATACAATATTAGTTCCGAATTGACTACAAGGACTATTTCGAAGTATATGGACCAAGATCGATAAGTTTGTAACTTGCGACAGTAGTAAGTATCCTGTGATAAGGTAAAATTTTGGTTAACATGTATTCTACCTAGCGTGGAGGACGTAGGATATTGTCATATGAATGTGCAGCGTAGCCAATTTTAACTAGAAGGTGAGAGACAATGTTCGAGTTTGCAGGTGTAGCTCCGCCGATAATTACGCCATTCGAAAAAAACGGTGAAATTGATAAGCAAGCCTTACATGAACTGATAGATTGGTGGATTGAAAAAAAAGTACACGGTATTGTTCCTTGCGGGTCAAATGGTGAAGCCGTATACATGAGATTTGAAGAACGTAAGCGTGTAATACAAGCTACTGTTAATTACGTTGACAGGCGGGTTCCTGTGATTGCCGGAACAGGTCTACCTAGCACGCGAGAAACCATAGAAATGACTCAAGTTGCGGAGAATTCTGGAGCGGATGCAGCGTTAATTGTTACTCCCTACTACTATCCAGTCACCCCTGAGGGAATAGTCGACCATTATCAGGCCGTTGCAGATGCTGTAAGCCTACCAGTTTTGCTCTATAATGTCCCGAAATTCACTCACTACAGTATGTCTGTACAGACAGTCAATCAGCTTAGCAAATTAGATAATATTATCGGCGTCAAAGAGAGTAGTGGTGATTTTGGCCTTATACAAGATATTATTAGAACCACAGCCGACGCGAACTTCAAGGTATATGCGGGCTCGGGAGGTTTGTTAGCTGCAACACTTCATGCAGGAGGAAGTGGAGGAATCCTAGCCCTGGCCAACATTGCGCCGGAAAAATGCGTAGAGATTGTTGAAGATCACCAAAAGGGACAGGTTGCTTCCGCACAAGAGTTGAATTACGACCTTGTGGATCTGAACCGAGCAGTTACTAAGAGGTTTGGGATTCCGGGGCTCAAGTGCGCTCTCAAATTACGGGGTCTTCCGGCTGGATTCCCAAGATCTCCTTTTCAATCAGCGAACTCAACTATAAAGACAGAGTTAAGGGCACTACTGAAAAAAGTAAAGCTAATCTAAGGAATCTACCGGCTCGGAGGGAATCAAGATAGCGACATTCGGTTATATTGTGAAGCTGATTCTGAAGAAATAACCTATCCCCTCGCACGTCGTCGGGCGTGAGAAGGGATAGAGCCTCCTGTTCAGAAAAGTGTTATGATTAAATATTAAGGGAGTAGAAGGACTGGCCAGGGAGCCTTTAAGGGAGACATGAATAATTTAAAATCATAGAACGGCAAACCAAATCAACAGAGACTGAACTTATCTCCCTGACCAGTCAAAACTTCTATTAACTTACAGGAGGTAATATGATATCCTATTCGCTCTTTAATTCTTATGCAGTTAGGTTACCTGTTCAATATCCTGTGACCGCAGATCAGCAGAACTCTATCCCCTTTTCGGGATACGTTGGTAAGCTCGGAATAATTCTATCCGGAATAATGGGACAAGAAATGCGGTTTCACCCGTTGCTAGCATGATCTGACTTGGCGTTTTTTAAGGTATTGTTTATAATTCAACAAATGTAGGTGGTAATATGTGGAATTTCATCTGGAATCGATTTTTTGGAAGATTTCTTCGTTGGTTATTCGGCACCGATAAAACAACCAACAACGTTAGAATGAAACGGGAAAAAACGGGAAGCGCTGGTCAAATAGATTACGAAATCGCGGGAGAGGACAAGTATTTTGAATTATTGAATGTCAACCAAAAAGCAAAGCAAAAAGGTAATTATCAGGAAGCCATTCGGGCTGCAGTACAAGCAATTCCTTATTTGGAAGACGTTGAAAACGTAGACAGAAAAAATCTTACCTGGTCACTCCAAGAGGTTTCAATATATCTCCCCGTGATTAGTGAAGGACAAGGGGAACTCCAGAGAATCAAACAGGAGATAAGCCCAAATCCGAAGGTTGATGATAAGTGGGTTAAGAAAATAGATCATGCTATTGATGACGCAGGGCTGATGCAAAAAATGATCGAGTTTCTTGAGGAAAATCCAGGGTTTCCGCAAAGCAAGTTGTGGCAGGAACTGGATGTCGATGGCCGGAAATGGGCACCAAGATTGAAATATGCCGAGCAAGTCGGAGTGATCAGGAGAGAACGAAATGGAGATAGTAAACTTTACGCCGAAACTGAGGTCAGTTTGGACGACTGGCGCTAACTTAGCTACCCTCTGTCCACTGGGCAACAAGTTCGTATTCTCTAAACTGAGGGGCTTGCCGGTAAAATTATCTTTTCCTCCAAGCTGAACATAAGAAAGAACTGGCTAGAGAGCCTTTTCGGTCACCCTAGCCAGTCAGAACTTCCGCTAGATATAGCAGACAATCTGTAAGTTATATTTAAGTGAATATCTATCTTTCTATCAATATCCGTTGACCCCCGAGAATAAGAAATATGTTCACTATTTGCCACACTTCTGTAACCCTTGGAGAAGCCTACTTGGATAAGGGGCAAGGAAGCAATAGAGGTCTAGCGAAGTAAAATACGATTTCCTCTGTACGCTAGCTCCCAGCCAGAATCAGAATTCCCACAATGGCAAAACCTGCGCCAACGGTAGTGACTACGTTAAGTTGTTCCCCTCCCACCAACCAACCTAAAATAAAGCCCCACACTGGAGTAGCAAAGGCAAGGGGCATAATCTTGGTTAACTGACCTTGCTTTATCGCGTTGTAAAAGAAGATCATTCCCAACGAGCCAGCGAGCAACCCCTCAAATATAAACAGATTCAGTAGCCCCTTCTTGCCGCCATCTAGGGTTAAAGCGTGGCCCAGCTGTCCCAATTTAGGTAACGCAATTAGAGTCACTACAATGGACGAGACCACCAATCGAATAATGAGACCAACATGAGGGTCAAGGCTAGCAAGGTGTAACCCTTTTTTACCAAAAAAGGATCCCAGTGCCCAGCATAGACCCGTGAATAGTGCCATTAATTCAGGCTTCATAAAAAAATACCTCCTGAAGGTTGAATGTCAGATCAATGTGAATATGTACCAGTTAATTTATTCAGTATAACCAGCGAAACTCAAGCATTATAGCCTCTAATACATTCGGTGCTTTGGTACCACCTGACTTTAGTGCATAGAGATCACGCCTAAATGCCAGTAGATAATAGTTATTACTATTCTCTCAATATAAAGGTAAAGATTTCGAATTGACTTCTGAATGAGCATTTATTCCTCCAGTAATATCGTAAAGAAAATTCTTTACCGCTTTCGTTCAAAGCAAAAAGGTTCAATGTAAAATCAATCACAAGGACGACGAAAGTATAAAATTGAAGAAAAAGTTTGACAACCAAGCCAACGCTCTACCCAGAAGCTTTCACTAACTACGAAGTTGACTTTCTTCAAGTTTTATACTATGAGGATAAGTGCCCTGGTGCTTTCGGTACAGTTAAGGCATGAAATGGTTCTAGGATCATAGCGCGGGAAAGCACAGTTATTTACTTCAATAAGGTGTAGATATGATTTAGGAGGTCTGATTGAAAACGCCGGGCAGCCTTAATATCTTTGACCCTGTTGATCATAATTGAAAAAGCGACTACATCCTGGCTAGTTTCCAAATAACCAGAGAGTGTAGATGTATCGGTTAAAGTACCCGTCTTGGCTTTAACTGGTAAGTCGTACTTCCGTCGCACCAACGTCCCCGATCCCCATCCAGGCAAAGTAGAAATAAAATAATTTCTTTTGTGTTGATAAGACCAACGATAGTACGGGTACCCAAACGTGTTAACAAGATGAATTCTTGGATGTCCAAAAGCATAAGTCAAAAGAGTAGATATCTGTGTAGGAGTTATCAGATTATACCGGGATAATCCAGATCCGTCTACAAACGTGACCTTATTTGATATCCCCAAAGAGCTTAATTCATTCTTTGCAATATCAACAGTATCCTGAAAAGTCCCTTTACATGTATTGGCACTGATGGATTTCCATATCATGTCAGCGTAGTAGTTATTACTCGTTTTGTTCATCTCCGTTAAAATTTCGATCAAAGGTTGGGAAGTTAAGGTTATTACCTTATTCCACTCCGAGGTAAGCGTTCCTGCCTTGATATTACCCACAATATTGATGCTCTCTTCCGAGAGTGACGATTTGATCTCCCTGCCGACAGCTTGTAAAACACTCATTGTATCGTAAGGTGATTGAAGAGAACGTTTTAACGAGGGAAAGGAGAGTGAGGCAATGAAGTTGTTATCATCATCCCACATCCAGCCAGGGCCAAAATATTGCTTATCATAATATGAAAAGTCCAGGATAAGATTTCTTATGTCCCCAATTTTCTCCGTTTGAAAATAATGGCTCATTTTTGAACCAAGATGGGCAGCGACCAGTGTAGGATCACCTCCACCTTTAATAAGTACGTCAGTATATCGATTGTTTTCTCCGCCCTCTTTTTTGGAATTTGTGTAGACCTCAGTTTGATATTTGAAAGTAGGTCCAAGACGCTTCAACGCGATCCATGTCGTGATTAACTTTTGATTAGAGGCGGGAACAAAATACTTGTTCTCGTTGAAGGTCAACAGAACTTTATCCTTTTTGAGTGATGTTACCTTTATGCCAGTAAAAGCATGTTGTAATTCATGTTTTTCAATTAAGTACTGGAGATCGAGATCACTTAAATCCTTGGCTTGCGAACTAATGATGCTTGCAAACATAAGAAGAAATAGAAAGACCATTGTTTTGCAAGTAGCTTTGCCTGTTTGCATATAAAACTCACCTCAGATCATTTTCTACCAGCAACAGTTATTGGCTAGAACTAGGACAATAGAAATATTATACAACAAATGCAAGTAAAAATTAGTAACTGCGAAGAGACGATTATTCTTGGATCCCATTTCAGGCTTTATAAAGGAGGACACTTCGTTTGGCTTGAATGTCGATACCGGATATTATTCGAAATGGGAAATTGAAAGGAAGAATATTTCCCTTTTTTCAGCAATAGACGTAAAAAGATGAAAAAAATTCGTGACTCGCTATAATAAGAAGAGGAAGATTACGGCAGAGGACAATTTTCTGAGGGGCTGCCGTTATTTTGGCCCCATCAAAACCAGACGCCGTATAGCTAGCTACACATAACACTATTTATGGGGGTATTCTGGTACATTCATATATGATACAGAATAAGAGATTTACGAGTTTAGGTAAAATGTTCGATTTTCTTGCCGAAAAAGAAGGCGCGACCGTTACTTACCAGCACGGTGAAACTATTTACAAAGAGGGTGAGCCGGATAATAAAGTTTATTGGATCAGTTCGGGAGGCATCGCACAATCACAAAGGCTATCGAATGGCCAGAATCTTACCTTTCAAATTCTATTGCCCGACGACATCTTTTCCACTTACCACCTGTCCTCTAGAGTGATAAAGCAACCTTGTACGGCTAAGGCTTTGATTAGTTCAACGTTGAAAGAATTGCTCAGAGATACGTTCAAGGAGTACTTATTATCCAACCCCAGCTTGGCCCTCGAAGTAGTAGATAAAATATCTGAGGAATTACAGGCAAGAGATAGTACCTTAGAGAAACAAATCTCAATGACGGCTAAAGAAAGAATTCATTCTATATTAAAACAATTAGCTCCTCTTGGGAAAGAGACTAACCAGGGAACGTCCATAACGTTTATCACTAGAAAAGAACTTGCAGAAATGGCTGGTATGACAGAGGAAACTGCGACTAGAAGCTTAAGTAAATTGGAGACTGAAAAACGGCTAAAAAAAAGCAGAGGCGAGATCGTTTTGTTTTAACTTTAAATAGAACTACAAGATCTCCTTCTGGCGTTACTATCGGAAACCATGAGCACAAAACATGATTATTGATATTCTTTAGTTGAGGTTGACTAATCATTTGCTTGATGTAACTCATTGCTTGAAAATATCGATAACTTTAAAAAACAATTAATAAAAACTACTGCACTAATTCAGGAGGTGAGATATGGAAGTATGGAATTATATTAATGGACACTGGGTGGATATCGGCAATTGGACGGTTGCACATCTTTGGTTGATCTTAGTTTCGAATTCGGTTGCGGTTTTCATCGGTGTGTCCCTAGGAATATTTATCGCGGGAAAGGGAAGAGAAGAGATTGCGGATACTGTCCTCTACCTAGCCGGTATTATGATGACAATACCTAGTTTAGCTCTCTTTGGTCTTCTCATGCCGCTGCTTTCGGCCTTGAAGCTGCCAATGATTGGTTTCCTACCTGCGGTCATCGCCCTCATCTTATACGGGCAACTTCCAATTTTACGAAACACCTATACAGCCATTAGGGAGGTTGATCCAGCAATGATTGAGGCAGGGAGAGGCATGGGTATGACTCCTCGTCAAATACTTTTAAAAATCAAATTGCCTTTAGCCGTTCCTATAATCATGGCGGGGTTGCGAAATGCAGTGGTGATCAATATTGGGATTGCCACCATTGCTGTGTTTATAGGAGCCAATGGTTTAGGCAAACCAATCTTTCGGGGGCTAAGAACCACCCGAACGGATATGATAATCACCGGAGCCGTGTTTGTCTCAATCCTGGCATTAATTGTCGATAGTTTACTGGCTTTAGCAGAAAGAAAACTCACACCGGAAGGCTTAAAAAAATGATAAAACTTGAAAACGTAAAAAAGATCTATGCAGATGGAACAGAGGCAGTAAAAGGTGTCAACTTTGAGGTAGATGATGGGGAGTTCTGTGTACTTCTTGGCCCCTCAGGTTGTGGAAAAACAACGACAATGAAGATGATCAATCGCCTGATTCCCATCACCGAGGGCAGCATCTATATTGACGGTACTGATAATAAGGAAATGGATGAAAACGAGCTACGGCGTGAGATGGGTTACGCCATCCAAGAAATTGGATTGTTTCCGCATATGACGGTAGGTGAAAACATCTCCACTGTTCCCACATTGAAAAATTGGTCTAGTGATAAAAAAGAAAACCGGGCTAAGGAATTGCTGAAACTGATGGGCTTAGAACCCAACGAATTTATAGATAAATACCCCTCGGAACTTTCAGGTGGGCAAAGACAGCGAGTTGGTGTCGCGCGGTCGCTGGGAGCCGATCCACCTATTATGCTTATGGATGAGCCATTTGGGGCTATTGATCCAATTACAAGGGATCGGCTACAGGACGAATTTTTAAAGATCCAGGCTGAGATTCAGAAAACTATCGTTTTTGTGACTCATGACATAAACGAAGCAACCAAAATGGGGGATAAAATCGCGCTCCTCAAAGACGGCCAGCTCATTCAATATTCTCCCCCGGCTGAGCTACTCGCTGCGCCCAAAAACAAGTTTGTGCGTGATTTTGTCGGTTCCGATAGAACACTCAAAAGCCTAAGGCTAATGAAGGTGGAAGAAGCAATGAAAAAGTCTCCACGACTAGTTACAGAGGATGAACCATTAGACGAAGTTAAGGATCTAATGAAAAAAGAAGATGTAAATTACCTAATCGTCGTAAAGAACGGCAACGAGTTGAAAGGTTGGATAAACCAGGAGGATGTACAGGAGGTAAGTTCAGGCACAGTAGCTGATGCCATGATAGAGGACACGGGGGCTGCAGAAGTTGGTACAAGCTTGGCCGATGCGCTTACCCTGATGTTAGAACGGGATGTAGCAAATCTTCCCGTTATTAACGAGGAAAACAAGCTTCAGGGCTTACTAACTTTTCACGACCTACAGAGCTTGATCGGTGAAACGTACACCGAGAGCGGTGGCAAGCATCCCGGGGTATCCCAATGAGAAGGAGAATCGTCCTGATAGTTCTCCTTGGTATTTTTGTTGGGCTAACAATTTGGGTTACTCAGCTGAATAGTCTGAAATACATGAAGCCAAAGTCTTACTTCGAAATAGGAAGACAAACGTGGAATCACATAAAGATGGTTGGCATAGCGGAGCTGCTCGCAATAGGAGTTGGTGTTCCCCTAGGCATATTTGTCACTCGGCCTGGGATGAAAAAATTTGCTACACCAATAGTTGGAACTGCAAATGTAGGACAAACCATACCTAGTCTTGCTGTGATAGCGATTATGGCCCCGATATTAGGATATGGATTTAACTCTGCAATCATCGCCCTATTTATATATTCGCTACTTCCAGTGTTGAGAAACTCGTACGCTGGAATAAACGACATCGATCCCGCGATTATCGAATCAGCAAAAGGCATGGGAATGTCTAAGGCCCAAATTGCGTGGAGAATAGAGTTACCCCTGGCTCGGCCAGTAATAATGGCAGGTATCAGGACTTCTACTGTAATATGTGTCGGAACTGCTACCTTAGCGGTGCTGGTTGGTGGGGAGGGTCTAGGTAAAATTATTTTAACAGGCCTCTATACTCAAATTCCGCTATTGATAGTCCAGGGAGCCGCCCCAACTGCGGCACTAGCGGTAATTCTTGACACTCTACTGGGGGGATTTGAAGGCTGGATGACCCCAAGAGGGCTAACAAAGAGTTGATCAAAACTAGTTAGAATAAGGGAGGTGAGTGCTAGAGTTTATTGAACCTGTTTGTCCGATCACAGAATAACCAATAATTAAAGGAGGGTTTAAAATGAAAAAAGCTGCTGTATTAATCCTGATTGCAATTTTTTTGGTGGGCGCAACGCTCGGTGCACTCAGTGCAGAAAAGAAAGTTGTTGTCGGTAACAAGAACTTTACAGAACAGTATATAATGGGTCAACTAATGAAGCAAATATTGGAAGAACATGGGTTTAAAGTCAAACTTAAATCAGACCTGACTTCAATGACCCTGCGTGCGCCGTTTGAGAAAGGGAGTATAGATATCAGTGCCGAGTATACTGGTACTGCTTGGATGACACATCTGGGTTATCCATACAACCCAGCCATAGGTCACGAAGCGCTTTACGCTGTCGTTAAAGCAGTAGACAAAACAGAGAACAACTTAATTTGGCTTGATCCAATTTGGAATCACAATACATACGCGCTGGCAGTTTGGCCTGAATTTGCGGAAGAACATGGCTTAGAAACTATGTCCGACCTAGCTGAACTCTACCGAAGTAAAGACGGCAAAGTTGACACCTTTATCGATCTGGAATACTCACAACGGCCGGATGGGCTACCCGCTTTGGAAGATACCTACAACTTCGAGATTGCAGATTCGGGTCTGAAAACAGGCGCCCCCGGGGCTTCAGTAAACGCACTGGCGCACCATCAAACCGATGTAGGTATGGTTTTTGCTACTGATTCTCCAATCGCAGAGCACGACTGGGTCGTTTTACGGGACAACAAGCGCTTCTATCCGCCCTATGACCTTACACCCATTGTCAGGGCCAAAGTACTTGACCAGTATCCAGAAATCAAAGACATTTTGAATAAACTGGTCGCATCGTTTCCAGGTGGAGGCAAAGGTTGGTCACCGGAATACATGACGGAATGTCAAAAAGTGTGGTCTGCGTTAAACGGGAAAGTGGACATCGATAAAATGGATGCGGACGAGGCTGCAGAAGAATACCTGAAAGAAAAAGGCCTTATAGACTGATTAACCAAGACGTTTATGATAATACTACGAGAGTGGGCCAGTAACTTCGCTGGTCCATTCTTTTTTTGACACGAAACGGAGAGTACATCATGAGCGAAAACTCTAATTATCTGGATTTCGTTTTACCCACCAAAGTGAAGTTCGGTGTAGGTATGCGACAAGAAGTAGGAGCAGAGATACCTCAAAAGGGAAAGCATAGGGTCGGTGTTGTTACCAGTGAAGAAATTGTGGATCTCGGACTTCACAAAGACATAGTAAAGACTCTAAAAGAGCGAAATTGTCACATCGAGATATTTTCGGATGTCAAGAGCAATCCCCACGTTAATACTATAGAGTCAGGATTTCAGTTTTTTAATGGTTTTAAACCTGATTTTTTGGTTGGTCTAGGAGGAGGCAGTGTCATTGATAGCGCCAAAGCAATTGCACTTTGTATTGCGAACGGTCAACCAGATATTACTGAACTTGACTCAACACAAGGAGGAATAACAGATTCTGTTCCGCTGTTTGCACTTCCCACAACTTCAGGTACGGGAAGCGAGGTCGATTATTGGGCGGTGATCTCCAATCCACAAACCCGTGATAAAATTTCCATCGGTTGTCCGGAAATGTCACCCCGGACGGCGATAGTGGATCCAGAGCTAACATTGACATTACCTCCCAGGTTAACGCTCTTTACAGGAATTGATGCACTCTCGCATGCATTAGAAGCGTTTTTTTCGTCCGAAAACAACAGGGTTTCTGACATGTTGACTTTAACCGCAATTGACCTGGTTTTTAATTCGTTGACTGCTGCAGTAAAGAATGGTGATGATCTCCACGCACGAGTAGATATGTCGCTGGCCAGCACAATGGCTGGTGCAGCCATGCAACATGTGGGTCTTGGTTTAGTTCACGCATTGTCGCATCAGGTTAGCGGTTTTTATGATACCAATCATGGGTTAGCAAACGCTATGTTAATGCCTGTTGTTATTGATTTTAACCTCAAAGTTGCAGAAGATAAGTATACACATTTATCCAAGTGCGTCGGAGAAGATCTTCGTACAAAATTACAAGCTCTATACCTTGAGCACTCCGTCAAGGAAAAAGAGGTTACTATCTACGAAAAGGATTTAAACGAGCTTGCGCAAAGAGCTATCGATAACGTGAACGCAGAAACGAATCCAAGACAGGCCACGCTGGAAGAGGCAAAAGCACTCTACAGACAAAGCTTTAATGTAGCCTAACAACTTGAAAAAAGGAAGGTGTATCATTGATGGGTTCAGATCTTGACGAGAAATTTACCGAAATTGTTCAGTTAATGGAAGATAATCAAATAGAATTCGTCGACTTCAAAGTAGTCGATCTTTTTGGCCACTGGAGACATTTAACCATTCCAGCGAAGAAGTTCACTAAAGAGTTTACCCGTCGAGGAATAGGGTTTGACGCTTCTTCCTACGGTTATGAACTGGTTGAAAACAGTGATCTTTTGTTTGTGCCAGATGTGCAAACCGCGAAGTTAGAACCAACTGAAAACCGCGAGGTTGTCAGTATCGTTAGCAATATATACCGACTCTCGCAGGACAACCAGCTAGAGCCTTACCCCCAAGACCCTAGAAGGACCGTATCCAGAGCAATTCAATATCTGAGAACAACTGAAATAGCTGAAGATTTTTTAGTCAGCCCCGAATTCGAATTCTACCTCTTTGACGAAGCAGACTACCACTACGGCCACACAAAGGGTGGATTTAGCGTAAGATCAAGCGAAACTCCTGAAGAAGGATTGGTAGAAGGTGACGTGGAGAGAAATCAGGGCCACTACTTATTGGGATCTTTGGGCTACCATGCCCCTCGTCCTGCAGACAGTGTGATGGAACTCCGAAATCGTATAGTTTCTTACCTTGAACGAGAAGGAATCGATGTCAAGTACCATCACCACGAGACAGGTGCAGCTGGAGAATCTGAAATAGAGGTTGGTTTCTCCAGTTTGCTTGATAGCGCCGACAATACAATGTACATCAAACAAATTGTAAAGGTAATCGCAGACCTGGAGGGTATGTCTGCCACGTTTATGCCAAAACCATTAGGTGGACTTCCTGGTAATGGCCTGCATTTGCATCATTATTTGGTAAAAGATGGAGAGAACATGTTTTTCGGGGATCGCTATGCGGGTCTCAGCAAATTGGCTCTTTTCTTTCTCGGTGGCCTCCTGGAGCACGGCAGAAGCCTAATGGCTCTTACCAACCCATCTACCAACTCGTATCGGAGAATGGTACCCGGACACGAAGCTCCAACTGATCTCGTGTTTGCCAAATCTAATAGAAGTGCGGCCATCAGGATACCAGGCTACGTTCGCTCGGACTCGAACACTCGACTAGAATTACGTACGGTTGACGCCACTTGCAACCCTTATTTAGCCTATTCGGCAATACTCATGGCAGGTATCGATGGAATAAGAAATCAGATAGATCCAGAAAAATTGGGTTATGGGCCGCTGGAGAAAAACGTATACGAACTCTCTGAGAAAGAAAAACAAGGAATAAAAAGTACGCCGGGTTCGCTGGAAGGAGCGATAAAAGCTTTAGAAAATGATCATCAGTACTTATTGGAAGGAGATGTTTACACTGAAAAACAGTTAACCAATTGGATTTCCTTGAAGAAACACGAAATAAGCAAATTTCACGATAAGCCACATCCGTACGAACATATGTTATATTTCGACGTATAGCGTGGACAGGAGTGAACTTAACATGAGTTATGGAGGACTGGTCGGTGGCAAATATAAAGTTCTTGGTGACGAGGAAGTAAAGAAGATTCACGAGACCGCAAAGCAGATACTACACGAGGTTGGAATAAAGGTCGATGCCGATCAAATTCTTTCAATCCTGAGCAAAAACGGAGCCGGTATAGATTCGTCATCGAATACCGTTACCCTTACCGACAAGACTATCAATAGATACTTAGATATGGCGCCTTCAGAGGTTACGTTGTATGGCAGAAAGCAAGAATTTAACTTGAGCTTACGAGATAGAAAGGTCTATCTTGGTACTGGTGGGGCAGCCATCAGTATTCTGGACCTTGACTCTGGAGACAGGCGCTCTCCAACCCTAAAGGATCAAGCGAGGTTAGCAAGGCTTGTCGAACAATTAGACAATATTCATTTTTTCCAGGCTCCGGTGGTGCCAACAGATATAGCTGAAGATGACCTGAGTCTAAACAGTTTCTACGCAGGCCTATCAGGAACTCACAAAAACGTTCAAGAGTCTGTCACCAGCGCAGACAAAGTGGATGATATAGTTGAAATGGCATCTATTCTTGCTGGTAGCAAAGAAGAACTCTTAGAGCGTCCTTTTATCTCCTTTGTGACAAGCTGGATGATAAGTCCATTAAAGCTAGATATAGGTACTACAAAGGTACTCAAAAAGGTTAACGAGTATGGCATACCGGTAGCACTATCATCAGCCCCAGTCACTGGCTCCACGGCACCAGCTACACTCGCGGGTTTGCTGGCTCAGGTACATGCGGAAGAGATTTTTGGAATTGTGTTGTCTCAAATGTTTGCCGAGGGAGCTCCGGTTTTATACGGTCCGGTTCCGGCATCAGCCAACATGCGCAACATGGCGTATTTGGCTGGTGCACCCGAAACTGGAATGATGAATGTCGGTGCCGTGCAGCTGGCTGATTATATTGACGTGCCCATCTACTCAGATGCCGGGGAAACGGAAGCCAAAATCCCCGATACTCAAGCTGGTTTCGAAGGGGCGTTCAATACGTTACAGGTTGCCCTTGCAGGGGGAAATTACATTCATCATGCCGCAGGGATGCTGGAATCCATGTTAGGGGTAAGCTATGAAAAATTTGTGATTGATAATGACATAATCGGTATGGCACTACGGGCCTTACGCGGAATAGACGTAAACGATGAGACGCTAGCTCTGGACGTGATAAAAGAAGTAGGCCCAGGCAACAATTTTTTGACAGAAAAACATACGATTAAGTATTCTCGTTCCGACGAGTTTTACGTTCCTCTTACCACGGATAGAGAGTCCAGAGATAGCTGGGAGCAGTCTGGAAAGAAAGGCACCAGAGAGCGAGCGCAAGCTCGGGCAAGAAAATTATTGGAAGAGACACAAACTAATTTAATCAACAAAGAGAAAGACGCAAAGATCAGAGACAGATTTAACATTTTACTTTCCAGGGAAGATTAGCATTTGAGAAGTTCCATAACAAAAAAGAAGCCCTAGTTCAATGTAACTATCAAAACTGCACAACACACAATTTCACATTAACAGAACATTTAAAGGAGTGATCATAAGTGAGACAAGGAGTAACCGGTGGCCAGCTGAAGCTGG
>CAZTJJ010000015.1:0-26648 GCA_964614065.1 uncultured Thermotogae bacterium | reverse complement strand
AATTTTCATCCCACAATATTATAGATCTCTGTATCTACGAGACATAAATAGTGAGGAAAGATATCCCGATGAATGAAGTAACAGCTCTTGCCTTGATTTCGGGTGGGCTGGATAGCCAGCTGGCAGCGAAAATAGTCATTGATCAAGGCGTAAAAGTGGTTGGTGTACATTACGATACTGGATTTATTGGCGGGATCGATCAGGAGCTAGTGGCTCAAATAGAAGCGAATCTTGACATCGAACTGAAAACACTAACGGTCAACGAGGAGGACTACACCCAACTAATTAAGTATCCCACCTTTGATTATGGATCGGGTGTTAACCCCTGTATCGATTGTCGAATCTACATTTTGAAACTTGCCAAACAGGTGATGACTGATATTGGTGCAAAGTTTGTCCTCACTGGAGAAGTATTGGGCCAGAGACCGATGACTCAGAACAAGGACTCTCTAGCGTTAATTACACGAGAAAGTGGTTTAGAAGATAGGTTACTGAGACCGTTATCGGCCAAGTTATTGCCCCCAACTTTACCAGAACAAAAAGGTTGGATAAATCGGCACGAGCTTTTAGGGATTGAAGGCCGATCCAGGAAGCTTCAGCTTGAATTAGCTGATCAATACGGGTTGGAGGAATACCATCAACCTGCTGGTGGTTGTCGTCTCACGGAGGAGGCATTTAGCCACCGAGTGCAGGATTTATTCGATCACAAAGGTAGGGAGCAAACAAGCCCAATTGACTTGAAACTACTGAAGTACGGTCGACATTTTCGTCTTTCCGAGGTCGGTAAGGCTATAGTAGGACGGGACGAGGAAGAGAACGATAAGTTAAAGAGATTCCTTCATCGTAGATGGGGTATTAGGCTTAAGAACTTTCCAGGCCCTCTTACTTTAATATCCGAGGGTTTGGAGAAAAACCTTATTCAAACCGCAGCCAGAATTACTGCTCGATACAGTCAGGGAAGAGACGAGGAGAAAGTGGAGGTAGAAGTAATAAGTGAAGGCAAGCAGGACCAGTTTACTGTAGTTCCATTGAGTAAGGAAGATCCAATCCTACAAGACCTAAGAATCTAATTTTTTCCGTTAATTTACCTTGAATAGGCGGACCAGATTTGAAATAATGATTGTGATAACATTAACTATTACTAACTGAGAGGTGGCAATTATGGCACTAAATTCATGTGATATTTGTAAGGCAACAGTGGAGATGGGAGAGAAGAAAGCGAAAACTACAATTCTCGAAACTTTTGTGTTAGGTATTCTGGCGGGTTCTTTTATAGGGATTGGTGCAGTATTCTACACTATTACCACTACTAACACCGGGATGGGTTTTGGGCCGATGAAAGTACTTGGCGGGTTGGTGTTCTCCCTTGGTCTGGTTCTGGTGGTTATTGCGGGAGCGGAACTGTTTACAGGGAATAATTTGATTTCCGTTGCTGCCTTTACCGGACGTATATCCGCCATGCAGGTGGCCAAAAATTGGTTCTGGGTGTACATTGCTAATTTTGTGGGTTCTATTCTAGTAGTAGGACTTATCTACGGATCGGGAATCTGGAAGTTTGTTGGTAGTGAAGTTGGAGCCCACATGGTAGACATAGCGGCTGGAAAGACGGCATTAACTCCAGTGGAAGCATTTACGCGAGCTATTTTGTGTAACTTTCTGGTATGTTTGGCTGTCTGGATGGCTGCTGGAGCAAATTCTATCTCCGGGAAGATCATGGCCATCATATTTCCAATCACTGGGTTCGTGGCTATGGGTTTTGAGCACTCTATCGCAAACATGTATTTCATTCCAATGGGAATATTTCTGAAGAGTAGCGCGGAAATAAAGGCTGCAATCGGATCTTCGGTTGCTCCAGAGCTATCCTGGTTGGGTTTTTTCTATAATCTTGGCTGGGTGACCTTTGGCAACATCATTGGTGGGTGTTTATTTGTCGGTGTTCCTTACTACGTCTGTCACATGGTCTGCGGTGATAATAATACGTGAGTTATATCATACTGACCCACTCGCTGGACCGTGATCTCGATGGATTTTTTACAGCAACCTGTGAGGAGCACTATAACCTACAGATCCTAGGAGGCGTAACCGCGTTTAATCTAGAGACGCGGCGTCCCGTTACCAGTTACTTGAGAGCGACTTAGTTGTTCCATAGAATTACTCAATTGTTATCATATACACAACAAGTATACACACAAATGAGGAGGAAAGATGAACGCTCAAGAACCGAAATCGTTTGAAGAAATTTTAGGTTACCTAGAAGGGAAGAAAAAGATCGTACTGTCGGGGTGCGGTGGTTGTTCAACCATCTTTCACACCGGGGGTATAGAAGATCTAGATAGAATGGAAAAAAAGCTAGAAGAAGCAGGTAAAAACGTGATCGGCAAGATTGGAATGCCTTTTGCAGTTTTCGCGTGTTACCTACCCATGTCTGGGCCCATCTATGAGGAACATCGAGATATTCTGGAAGAAGCAGATGCTATCCTAAATCAGAGTTGTGGTGATGGTATGCAGGCCATGCGTGAGTACCTGGAAGACGAGATGGGAATTGTAACGCCCATGTATCCTGCTACCGACGCTCTCGGCTTTTCAAGCGGAGGTCCATCTGCTTTTCAAGAAGAATGCCAGGCATGTGGTCAATGTGAGTTAGGAAAAACAGCGGGGCTATGTCCGTTAGTGCACTGCCCTAAAGGATTACTCAATGGACCCTGTGGTGGAACGCGCGAGGACGGTAAATGTGAAGTCGATCCCGATAAAGACTGTGTTTGGGTCAAGATCTACGAGCGGATGGAGAAATTAGATCAACTCCAAGAATTTGTCGATAACATGGATCCGCATGATTGGAGTCAACAAACCAGGCCTAGACAGATAGAGGTCGAACCACTAGACTTGAAGGAAAAATTGGCCGGGACGAAGAAAGCGTTAGAAGCGATGGGAATTTAGGGTGTTATAAAAGGAGATACAATGAAAACAAATAGCAATCTAGAAAAAGTTTTGGAAGAAGGTAAATTTGCCGTAACTGGTGAGCTGGGACCACCTACAAACGCTGATCCGAATATCATTAAAGAGAAAGCCAAGCTATTACAGGGAACTGTGGATGCATTTAACGTTACCGACGGGCAGACCGCTGTATCAAGAATGTCAAGCTGGGCTGCCGGGCTAATCGCCATGAACGAAGGCCTAGATGATTTTATCCTCCAGATGACGACGAGGGACAGAAACAGGCTGGCTTTGCAGATGGATATTCTCGGGGCCAGTGCCCTTGGGGTAAATAACCTGCTATGTTTAAGCGGGGATCATATTAGTTTTGGCAATCATCCAGAGGCCAAGACTGTTTACGACCTCGATTCGGTGAATTTCATTAATATGGTAAAAAATATGCGTGATGAAGGCGTGTTCCAGTCCGGTGATGAAATTGACGGCACCAGACCAAATATGTTTATTGGTGCTGCGGCCAACCCGTTTGCCTACCCATTGGAAGCCAGGCCCCTGAGATTGCAGAAAAAGATTAATGCAGGCGTTGATTTCATACAGACTCAGTGTGTCTATAACATGGATAAGTTTACCAAGTGGCTTGAACTTGTGAGGAACAAGGGATTGCATGAAAAGGTACATATTTTGGCAGGTATAACACCGATAAAATCTGTCGGTGCGGCAAGATATATGCAAAATAACGTCCCGGGCTTAGACGTCCCTGATTCTCTAGTAGACCGCATAAGTGGGGTACCAAAGGAGGATAGGGCTCAAGAGGGAATTAATATCGCAGTGGAAACCATTCAACAGGTAAGAGAAATGGATGGAATCGAGGGAGTCCATATTATGGCCATTGAATGGGAAAAAGCGGTAGCCGAAATATGTAACAAAGCAGGATTAAGATAATAGACTAGCTCAATTGATGGATTTCTCCAGAAAGGTGTTGAAACTGACGCATATCCCCCGAGCTGAAGGGATATGCGTCTTTTCTTTCGTTTCTAGATCAGCAAAAACTCAGCCGGGAAGTCAAAATGATACCAGTGGGCCCGGTTGCTGTGCCCCTTTCTAGTTGAGGGAGATTATACATGAATGGTGATATTCTAGCCTTACTACCAGTGGTTTTGCCGCTGGCCGCGATCCAGTTAGGTCTACAGATATATTGCTTAATCGATATCTGGAAGTTAAGTAAGGGTAAACGGGATAAACAGGATAGGTTAGTCTGGACGCTGGTTATAATATTGTTTGGACTGGTTGGCCCGATTTTCTATTTTGTGTTTGAAAGAAAGTAGATAGGGCTAGATAAAAGTTCAATCCTTCCCTCCTCATTCCACACCCATTTGCGGACATACCTTGCTTGCAATCACTTTACCAGTTGGCTTCTTCGGTAGATTCTTCCTCCAGTTTATGAAACTTATCCTCAAAGTAGATATGGTCATCTCTTTGGGGGAAAGGTATTTCAACACCTTCTTCTTTAAATCTGGTGTCGATTTTTTCCCGAATGCCATTGTTCACCGGGATTCTGTCCATTGGGGATGAAATCCACACCCGTAGTTCAAATTCCAGTGCTGAGTCACCGTGTTCCTTGAAATAGATCTCTGGTGGGGGATTGGACATTACTCTGTCCTCCTCGGTTCCAATATTGAGCAAAATATCTTTTACCTTGTTGACGTCAGTACCGTAAGCCACGCCTATGGGTATCCGAAGCCTTACCGTTGTGTCGCCCCCGTAGGACCAGTTTGTAACTCGTTTACTCACGAGATCAGAGTTTGGAACGATAATTGATTCGTTATCAAATGTGTTTACAATGGCTATGCGGAATCGGATTTCCTTTACTCTCCCCAGTAATCCGTCTATTTCGATGATATCGCCCACTTCAACTGGACGTTCAAGAAGTAAAATAATCCCCGATGCAAAGTTAGAAAAAATGTTCTGTAGGCCAAAACCAATACCAATTCCAAATAAGCCACCGAAGACTGCCAGAACTGACAGGTCGAAACCAATCATCTGCAGGCCAACAAGAATACCAAGCGCAATGATGATGTATTTTATTAACCTGGAGAGAGTGTACTGGGCTCCCTGCTTCATCTCTGTTTTGGAGTAGACATTTCTCTTCAGCAGCCTGATAGTTAGACGTGAAGCGACAACTGAGGCAATGATTACAGTTGCGAAGTAGAAGAACGAAACGATGGATATGCCTTCGCCACCAACTGAGAAGATTGGTTTTTGCAGTAAATCCCAGATTGAGCTAAATACCGCTGGTGAGTTCATAAAACCCCTGGATTGTTTTAACAAAATAACTGAGACAACACAACAAACCTACTGAAATGCAATCTAAACCCGTGATAGGTTAGATTAACACAGCTTAGTTACATCAGAAATCTTTTAAGCTAATCTCATGCATGCCTTGCGTTCAGCTCAACAGAGATATTTTACTTGACAAACGTATGGTGTGAGATAGCCTACTTGCGGATACACTGTGACTTACTGAGGGCCTAGAAAATGATGTAATCTGTTTTTAATCGAGAAATGAGTTACTTAGATCTATACCCACCTTTACTCGTAGGTTCTAGGTTACTAGCTACTTCTTCCCTGAAGCCCTTGCCAGGTTTAAACTTGGGCACGACCTTTGCATCTATGCTAATTTTCTTTCCCGTTTGAGGATTCCGTTTAACAGTTGCCTTACGGGAATTTGGCTTAAACGTGCCAAAGTTAATTAACCTGACTTCTTCACCGCTAGATACGGTTTCCGCAATTGTGTCAACCATAGAAGTTACTAAGTCCCGGCATTCTTTCTTCGTAAGATTGTTGCCCTTATAAAGTTCGTCTACCAGTTCGCTCTTGTTCATTGGTTTCGAACCCCCTTTTGTAGATACGAATTGATTATATAAGAGATTGGCGGGTAGTTCAATTTTTTCGAGTAGAAAATTGCGAGAAATAGGCGGTACATAAATCGTTTTAGTACGATACGTGCAACTAATCCCGGGCAGAGTGGTTAGTATTTAAATCTGGCCTATCTGGTTATCAACGTTTATGTACGCCGAAGTGTCGGTTGATTTAGTGTTATCTTCTCGCATACTTAATACAATGAACTATGAAAATCAACACACTGTTTAGAAGTAAAGAAGAAATCAACTTAACCTCGGGAAGTCTCGCCAAACCATTATTTTATCTTGCCTTGCCCGTGGTGATCACAAATTTACTGATGACCGCCTACAACCTCGTGGACTTTTTTTGGGTCGGCAGGCTAAGCAAGCAGGCTTTAGCTGCAATAACGTTTTCTTATCCGATGGTATTCTTGTTTATTTCTCTTGGAATTGGTGTTTCCGTAGCAGGAAGTGTTTTAGTTGCTCAATACGAAGGAGCAAAACAACGGGATAGGGCGGAGTACGCTGCCTCCCAAACGTTGGTCTTTACTTCAGTTGTAGGTATAGCGCTGGGCTTGGGTGGCTTTTTCTTGCTGCTCCCTGTGTTAAAGCTTTTGGGTGCATCTCCTGAAGTTATTCCCCTTGCCAAGGACTATATGCAGGTAGTTACCCTGGGTTTAGTATTTATGTTTGGGTATACCGTATTTATCGCCTTAATGCGAGGGTATGGGGAGACGTTAACTCCGATGCTTATCATGCTGTTGACTGTTTTGTTAAACGTTTTGCTCGATCCCTTATTGATCTTTGGCTGGTTATGGTTTCCGAAGATGGGCATTCAAGGGGCTGCGATAGCAACGATATCTTGTAGAGGATTAGGATTTTTGATTGGTTTGTGCATCTTGTTCACGGGTTGGAAGGGTCTAACAGTTCGTCTTTCCTATATGTTACCCGATTTTAGCTTCTTCAAAAAGTTAGTGAACATCGGTGTGCCGGCATCAGTTGAGAGCACTGGAAGGGCGTTATCCGTTAATGCAATGCTTTCCGTTGTCGGTGGTGGGTTTAGTACAAGCGTTGTTGCCGGTTACGGGGTTGGAATAAGGGTGTTCTCTACGGTATTTCTGCCAGCTCTGGCCGTGTCACAAAGCGTTGAAACTGTTACCGGACAAAATATTGGTGCCGGTAAGTTCGACAGAGCCGAGCGGGCCAACTACCTTGCTTCTAAAGCCATGTTCGTGGGGATGAGTTTGCTTGGAGTAGTTACTTTTTTATTTGCACCGATTATCGTCTCTATCTTTAGCGGCGATGCGGAAGTGGTGAATGTCGGTTCTGAATTCCTAAGGTATATTGCGTTGACGTTTGGTTTTGTGGGCGCGCAGCGGGTTTTCTCCGGTGGGTTTAGGGGCGCTGGGAAGACACTGGTTGCAGCAGCGATTGCAATTCTTACTTTAGGTGTACTGAGATATCCAATGGCTATCGTGTTGTCGGATAACATGGGTAGAATAGGACTATGGAATGCGTTTATCATTTCCAACGTACTGGGTTTATTCATCGCGTACTTCTGGTTTAGGCGAGGAACGTGGAAGCAAAGGTTGATACAAGAGGATTACACAAAAGGCAAGATTGCAAAGGAGTTATGTGAGATAGAGGAAACTATATCCGAGTGAATTATGATAGTGTCATGTGAAATGTTGTTTGTCGTTAGGAGAGGAAATGCCAGAGAAAGAGAGGAAACGTAAGAGCCTGTTAGCGGTTCCTAACCATATCACAAAATGCTGCTCAGGCCCCACCAGACGAGATAAAGCCTGATCAAGGAGGCTACAAAGACCAGAACCAGAAACAAGGTTCTATGCACTTTTACGAAGGAAAAAGCATAAATCGATGCTGTATCGGGTAGCCCCGGTATGCATAAGAGAACGAACAAACCTGTGTAACCGTATCTCTTTACCGTAGAAAAGGTGGCATTTTGAACTTTTTCTTGTAGCCCTTTTAAGTGAAGCCACTTCAATAATTTGTCTTCAAACAGGTTGCTTTTTAATAGATTCCTGGCAATGAAATAAGCAAAGTAACTGCCAGCCGTTTTACCCAACCCCGAGAGAAAAATAGTTAAATGAATAGGTAGAGCTGGGGCGGCAACCAGCATGGCCTCTGAAGGTGTGGGGAGTGCAAAGGCAACCAGAAAACCGTAAACCGTTACGTAAGCGGACTGCCACAATGCTTGTGCAAACATAGACCTCCCCTCTAGGATGTTTGGGGATCTTTTGCTCCCTGTCCGATCTATTCGATTAAGGTCTAGAGTTCCTCATTCACATAAGGAGAAGTGTTGTCGGTAGTCAGGGAGAACCTTCTTGGGGTAAAACTCGCCTGTGTATTCGTCCTGACGATAAAGTTTCTCGTACTTGCGTTTGTTCTCGGTTATATCGGTTAGTGCTGACACAAGCTTATTGATGTCGTCAGTGGTATTATAAATCCCGAGACTTGCTCTTACGGCACCTGCAAGATTGGCTTTTTTACCTGAGGAGACTTCTTTTCTCACGTTATCAATTTGTCTATGTGAAACTCCAATCATCTCTAATAGATAGGGATGAGCACAAAAGCAACCACTTCGCGTCGCTATTCCGTACTCGTAGCTGAGAATTGCTGCTACCAGATTATGGTGTAACCCATTTAGTTTGAAGGTGAATATACCAAGCCTCTCCTGATCGGTGTCATCGTTCGGGCCGAAGATCGTCAAGCCATCTATTTCGGTTAATGTTTTCATAGCCTGTTGTGTCAACGCATCTTCGTGGGCACCTATTTTCTCCATACCTGTTGATGTGAGCTTATCAGCTGCGGCGGCCATGGCAATTATCCCCACTGCGTTCGGCGTACCTGTTTCTTCTTTTGCGGGGGGAGACCTCCACAGGGTAAAGTCCTGTGAAACAAGGTTGACTGCTCCGCCTCCTTGTTGTTCGGGCTCACCTACCTCGAAGATCTGCTCTGGACCGATAAGTACGCCGGTTCCAAATGGTGCGTACATTTTGTGACCGGAAAAGGCTAGAAAATCTATCCTCTTTGGGCTGTCAGGTTTACCCATCTTAATGGGCTTGTGCGGTGCAAGTTGTGCGGCGTCAACTAACAATGAACCGCCGGCTTTGTGGACAGCTCCAGCGATTTCCTTTAATGGTGGTATGTATCCGGTGACGTTGGAAGCACCAGTGACTGTTACCAGCTTTAATCTATCTTGGTATCTGTCGATTTTATCAAGTAAATCCCTCACATTTAGAGTTCCGTCTTCTGAATGTATTTTGGCATGAACTACTTTAGTTCCCTTCTCTTTTTGTAATTTCCGCCAGGGCAACAAGTTTGCATGGTGTTCTAACCAAGTGGAAATAATCACGTCTTGTTTCGAGAATGGTAGCCTCCTGGAGATTTTGTTGATTGCTTCTGTGGCATGTTTAGTAAATATTACTGTGTGATAATCCTGGTCAGCTCCCACGAAGTCGGCGATGATGTTCCTAGCTTCATCAACTGCGAGGGTGGAAACTCGGGATTTAAAACCTGTTCCCCGACCTACAGAGGCGTAATATTTTAAAAATTCGGTAACTTTATGTTGAACATACTTTAGGGCTGGGGTGGTTGCAGCATTATCTAGATTGACATATTTTCTGTTTTTGCCGGTGGTTGTAGGAAGCTTCATATCTTGACCGATCACGGTGCGGTCTTGATCATTGCCATTTTCTGACAATCCTGCGTCCCTCATCTTGAAATGTACACCTCTTGATGTTTATCACAGACTTTTTTAACTTCGATTAACTAACTCAATTTCTATTCTAACTTTCTAAAGTTTACTGGCTGGCTATTATAGAAAGGTATTTGTCTCACCCGGTTGATCGTTAGCGATATTTTGGTTTAGCTGATGTTGTGTGGATAAAATATATTGGATGATCTAGAATCAATCCAGTTAGATAGACGACTAAAAGCCGAAAGAAGTCCTATTTGTGTGGGAAAGTTTTCTTATTTCTGAAAGCTTGGTCTTAGGCAAGTTTCGCGTTTGTGCCTTCTTTAGCCACGCTAAGTACTATGGAAGTATCCGCACGCTCCACTGCTGGGTAGTTCAGTATCCCTTTTATTTGGTTGTTCATGCTTTCTCTACTGGCAAACTTGCCGACCACGAGGATGTCAAATTCTCCGGTAATCTCGTAAACGTGCGTTAAGTTGTCTTCCTGTACTAATTTGTCCACGATCTCTACGATTTTGCTTCCCTTTGCCTGTATTTTGCTAATAGCTGTAAGATCCATTCCCAGTTTTTCGTAGTCTAGAGAAGGTTTGAAATGTTTGATTACACCTCTTTCCATTAATTTTTCCATATGTTTGCTAACGGTAGAGGGCGATACATCGAGCTCTCTGGCAACCTCCCGAATAGATTTTCTTCCGTCTTCGTTCAGACTTTGTATTATCTGTTTATTGAGGATTTCTTCTTCCATATTAACCTCCAACGAGGATAGGATTTGTGAATCCATCAACATTATAACATAAATTACTTCATTTACTGCTAATCGAACATACATCTCGTATTATAATAATAAACTTGACATTCGTCTAGTAATACTTATAATCTTACTATATTTGTTGATAATATGCAGTTTAGGAGGTAGATTGTATCTTTGCTATGACACCTACAGATGATCAAATTCGTGAAACAGTTAGTGATTTGGATAATAAAAACGTCAGGTTTATTCGGCTACAATTCACAGATATCCTGGGGATTCCCAAAGACGTGGAAATTACGATTGACGAACTGCCCCGGGCGTTGAAAGAGGGTCAGGCCTTCGATGGTTCGTCGATCGAAGGTTTTGCCAGAATTTGTGAATCCGACATGTATCTATATCCTGACATAAACACGCTGAGAATCTATCCCTGGAAATCGACGACCGGACAGGGTAAAGAATACGCAAATGCCAGAATAATATGCGACGTCCAAACCCCCAACGGAAAACCCTTTGATGGAGATCCCCGATATGTGCTCAAAAAAACTCAACAGGAAGCTGGCCAGAGAGGCCTAAAGATGTTTACTGGTCCCGAACCCGAGTTCTTTATGTTTAAAAACGATTCGGAGGAGTGGGGAAACAGTTCTACCATCTTTCACGATCAAGGTGGATACTTTGATCTGATGCCTGTTGACAAAGGCGAGGAAACACGCAAGGACATAGTTATTAGCCTCCAGAAAATGGGGTTTGAGGTTGAAGCTGCACATCACGAAGTTGCATCGAGCCAGCACGAGATCGATTTTCGCTATGACGAGGCAGTAAACATGGCTGATCATTTGATAACTTTCAAGACAACGACCAAAACAATTGCCATACAACACGGTCTTAACGCTACCTTCATGCCCAAACCCTACAAAAAAGAGAACGGTTCAGGTATGCACACCCATATCTCCCTGACAGAGAATGGAAATAACTGTTTCTATAATTCCGATCATCCTTACGGTCTATCGGACAAGGCCTTTCATTTTATTGGCGGGTTATTGGAGCACATTGATGCATTAACAGCTTTAACAAACCCAACAGTAAATTCTTACAAAAGACTTGTCCCCGGATACGAAGCCCCCGTCAATATCTCATGGGGACGACATAATAGATCTGTATTGGTAAGAATACCTTATACCAGTACTCCGGAAACCTCAACCAGAATAGAACTTCGTAGTCCCGACCCCACAGCCAACCCGTATTTAGCATTTGCCGGAATCTTAAAAGCTGGACTACACGGTATCCAAGAAGAAATACAACCACCGGAGCCGGTTGAAGAAGATATTTACGAGATGGACAGACTGACCAAGGAAGAACGAGGTATCGGCTCCCTGCCGGAGACGCTGGCAGATGCACTCGACGCTTTGGAGGAGGACGACCTTATCGCCGACGCCATTGGTCCCCACATTTTGGAGAACTACCTGAGAGCGAAGCGAACAGAAGTCAGAGAATACCGGATAAACGTGACAGATTGGGAGATAGAAAAATATATGAAGTATTACTAATTTTTCGAAAAATACTGCTGTTGGAGGCTTCTATCATCTAACAAAATTTCGGGCAAGTTCAAGCAGCTTTTCTTACCAACGTTGCTTCGTGGCCTAACTGTTGGCTGAAGCTGGAAAAACATTCGGTTGGTGGTATAATGCGGTTGGCAGTACAGTATCCTATTTTCCATTAATTCAGAGCCTAAAGGAGTCCAGAATTGGTTGACTATGTTATCCCGAGAGTGCTTGTCAGCAAATGTATAGAATTTGATTCCTGCCGGTTCAACGGAGGAACAATTGCGAGTAGCGTAGTAAAATCGCTAAAGGACTTCGTGGAATTCCATCCGGTCTGCCCTGAGGCCCAGATAGGTCTTGGGGTACCACGAAAGGTCCTAAGGCTAGTCAAGCGTGATGGCGAGAACAAGCTAATTCAGACTGAGACTGAAAAAGATTTTACTGAACAAATGGCTGGCTTTGCCTTTAATTATTTTTCGGACCTGGGTGAAATAGACGGTGCGATTCTCAAGAGTCGCTCTCCGAGTTGCGGTACCAACGATGTGAAGGTTTATTCAAGCGTTGACCAATCTGGTGTAGTGGAGAGGTCTGCTGGAGTTTTTGGTGCAGCAGTTCAAAAAATGTTTTCCTTTAAACCTATCGAGAACGAAGGCAGACTAAGAAATTTCCGTCTCAGAGAAAACTTCTATACCAGTCTCTTTGCTCTGGCTCGATTTAGAAACCAGGTCGTAACGGCAAGAACATTGCGTGCACTTTCCGACTACCAGGCCAGGCACAAATTTCTGTTGATGGCTTACGATCAGGAAAAAATGAGAGAGCTTGGTCAAATTGCTGCCAACCGTGAAGACATTGAATTAGAACAGGTTATATCAAGTTACAGAGGGATACTCCAACAAGTGTTCTCCCAAAATCCTTCTTACGGATCGCATGTAAACGTCCTGCAGCATGCGTTTGGCTATTTCTCCAATCATTTGAAAGCACAAGAAAAATCTCTTTTTACAGAGTATATTCAAGATTATCGCCAGGGCAAGGTACCCTTAAGTACAATAATCAGTCTGGTCAGATCATGGATAGTACGATTCGATCAGGAGTACCTGAAGAACCAGCGCTACTTTGATCCTTACCCCCGCGAATTGGTAGAGATAAGTGATTCCGGAAAGGGACGCGATTTCTAGCTATTTTCTCCTAACAGTTGCCTGCAGGCTCTGGCCCCAGGGAATATATTTACGAGGTGGCATTCAATCACGAGGAGGCTCGTTGAGGGTAAGTTGTGGAGTCTTTACGCTAAAATCTCCGTGTTCACCACAGGCAATTGCGGTTTTGAAGCCTGAAGGTTAGACTTTTATTTGTTGTGGAAACAACAATAAGGCCGTATCAGGACTCAGACTGGGAGACAGTAAGGAAAATTGCTGCCTCTACCGCCAGTGGCTATCCCCGTAGAGATCTTCAGCTGGTGGCAGACCTTCTAACCAATTATTATGTCAATCATGAGCCAGGACACCTACTGGTAGCGGAAGTGGAAGGAAAGACAGTGGGTTATCTTTCTGGTTGCTTTAATACACTTTTTTGTAGTCTAACAAAAGCCATTAAGGTAGTCCCCAAGGCGATTGCGCACGCACTGTGCAGAGGAGAAGTTGGATGGAAGGAGCTTCGTTATCTTGGGGCCTTCATATATGTAACTATGCACGGAGGGTTGAGGAATCACCCTCCGTCGGATTATCCTGCACATTTTCATATAAACGTCGCTGAAGGTTATCGGGGTTTGGGAATAGGGACAAGTTTACTGGAAAGGTTTTTGGCTATGTTGAAAAAGGCTGATGTAAGTGGGGTACACGTCAGGGTCAGGCAGGGTGATACGCAGACGGTTGGGTTTTTCAAATCTTTTGGTTTTTCACGGAAGAACAGCTATCCCATAGTGATGAAGGAGAAAAACGGTTTTAGGACGTCCCGCTCAGTCATATATACCAAAAAGCTGTAGTTAGTTTCTAACCCAATTCCACTAACCTATTTGCACTTCGAGCAAAGGGCGATCCTTTTCTAGCAAGGGTTATGCTAAGGATAAGCCTGTTTGGGTATCCCAATTTTTCTAATGGAATGGATAAGCTACAGGAATCCGGCTGATATTGATAGCTGTATCCGTTCTCCTGGCTGATCTCCTTACCATCATGGTAGAGCTTGTTGTTCCGAAACTGAAAAAGCTGCGAAGCTCGTGCTTCGTGGTCCTCTTTCTTGAAGCTCAATGGCTTGAAGTTGATTTGAATTTCGTTGCCGGGACGGTACCTGTTGAAGAAATTGATGTCTAACTGTAAGCCTTGAGCTTGTTTCGTCAAACTTACCGACTCAATGTCGGGATAACGTCTCAAGGTGGCTAATCTGCTCTTGCGCTTTGGGTTAAGGTAGGAAATTAAGGGCTCCTCGTCGTCTTCATTTAGGACAAAATCACGCGAGATATTGTGAGTATCCTTGTAGATGGTGAAGTTGTCTAAATGAAGGGTGGGCACTATGCCAAATAACTCGGTGGCCCGGGCAAAGCTAATAAGGTACTTACGCATTAGTTGGTTTTGAGTCCGGTATTTACCAATTGCGCGAAGCTTTCGCACACGCTCGCCTAAATTGAGTTCGATTTCCTGCCACTTGGTGTCCAGGCTTTCGAGGTTTTCGGGCTTGCCCAAAGTCTCTTCCAGGAACTGACCCCGGGGCCAGGGAAACCTTACGCTATGGACCAAGTAGGTTAACATGGCTACGTCGTTAAACTCATGGTGCTCCTCAGCTTTTAACCTCTCTAGAGCGTAGAGGACAAGACCGTTTGTTGCCCAATGGTCCGGGTGGCGGTCGTTCGGGTGAGGAAGGTATACTGAACCTGGTTTTACTTTTTGCAGAATTTCTTCCATGTCCTCTATTATTCTGGAGCCACAGTACGGGGCATTTGGAGTATAACTGTTGTCATAGGGAGAGTGATCGGTCTTTGTGAATTTAGAGTAGTATAAATTGTCGCAGTTCCAATTAGTAGTCCACATGGAGCTTAAACCTCGGTCCGGGTAACCAAGAAAGTATACATCGTTTTCTTCAAGATCCAGGTATTTTAAAGCCTCCAAAGACTCATTTTGTCTTCGGTAACCCAGTTTGACGAAGTCTGCCCGCAACCTGGGAACAAAGTTTGGACGTCGTCTCTGGCCGTCTCCGTTGGTCACGATAACGACCTTTACCGTACTACCGGCTTCCCTGCATCGTTGAATTATTCCCCCGGTGGCCAGAATTTCGTCGTCGTTATGGGGGGCGAATATTAGAGCGGGTTCATCACTGTTATTCATTATATATCATCGCTTAAACTCAGTTTCCGATATCAAAACCACTTACTATCTCTTGCAAAGGCTCTATTTAAGTGTCTCCAGTTTATCGGCCTGGGAAAGTATAAACTATTGAATGAATTCATCACAAATATAGCTGGGATCACACCGTTCCCCATCTACCCTCCTGGTCGAAGCTCAAAACGGGACACCCCGACGGGTATCTAATGGAACGTTTTCAGTAGTTGTATGAGGTGCATCCAGGAACCTTGGTTCAACTCGCAGACCGAGACACTAACCATACCTCACCATAGTGGCTTCGTACTGAGTATAAACCGGATTCGTAGTCAATGATTTATTTAGGCTCATTTTCGGAGAGTCTGTATAAACAATATCTGGTGATAAGTTAGTTCCAAAGGCAGTAAAAATCGATAGAACGACGCACAGATCTGTGCTAAGATTGTGTCAAGTATAATAGGGTATAGCACAGAACCGTATAGTACCGAGTAATACCCGGTTGAATTTCCAAAAACTGGCCGGTTGTAGGTAAGTTGTTGTAATGTTCTAAGCTTATTTGTATTGTAGTCCGTATCAGTTTCTAATCGCTGGTATGATAATTTATTCTGGAAAGCGAGTACACTACTTCGGATTGATGTAATTATGGCTACTTGAGTGTGTTATTGAGGAAGTTCGTTTACCGCTTTTTCAGCGTCCTTGTTCAGTACGTCAGCGTATACCTGAGTAGTCTGGATTGAGGAATGACCGAGCTGAGATTGGACCAATCTGAGATTGTAGTCGCTTGATTTATACAACATAGAGGCGTAGGTATGCCTACAGGAGTGAATGGAGAACCTATCGGGCAAGCCCGCTCGCTCGGCCCAGCGCTTGAATATATGGTAAACGGCCTGTCGGCTGAGTTTTTTGTCGTTACTATTGGGTGAGGTGAAGAGCAGGGCGTCATCATCAGTAGGTTGATGATTTGCTTCTTTCCACTTTATGTATCTATACAGATGATTTCGGAGTGTGGATCCGATCGAAACCCCTCTTTTCTTATCTCCCTTGCCGCTGCGGACAATTATGGAAGACCCGCCCTGGTTTATCAGCAAATCGCCGATCTTTAGGTCACAGATCTCTGAAACCCTCAATCCTGCGTCCAGGGCGATATGTAAAATACACCAATCTCTAACAGGGATATACTTGCCATTTTCGCGCCCCGCCCTTGCTGCACCCCGGAGGGTCTTCTTCAGGCACTTTATTTGTTGTTCTGTCATGAAATCTTCTTGTGTCAGTTCTAGACTCACTTTTGAGGTCCTTATAGTTTGATTTTAAGCTTATTTGTCCTAATTTGACAAGTTTCGCCTGATTCTGTCGATTTGCTCACATTCTCACTTTCTCGATTTCCATCCTATTAAGTCTCATTTTAATTGACACTTTATCCTTACCCGAATAAGCATAACTTTATTGTATCAGTTGAATTTAATGGGTCAATTACACTTGTTTGCTCGGGAATGGACGTTGGTCGGATTTTTAACATAAGATACCTTTTGTTAAAAATGTTCTACAATGCCGGATAATAGGGTATCACTATTATAAGAAATGCCAATTAGAACTGATAATCGTGAATTATCTTTTTTTCGGTCTCTTTTTCTCCTACTTCTACGGTTACTTCAACGTATTTCTGTATGCCGGAATTTTCGAGCTTGGGTTTGAACAGATTGTCCAATTGGAATATTCCGGCGGAGTTTGACATATCTATGATAATTTTTACAGGTTTTTCCGCACCTTTGTGTATAGTAACCTCTTCGATCGCGGTTGCGGAAACTGAGTGTATGGTCAGTTCTCCTTCTTTAAATGGTATGCGGGCTCGACCATGTTCCATGTCCAGCGCATCGGCAATCTTGACTATACCTGCCTCAAGGGTGAGGGTTTGTAGCTCCGTACCGTGAGCGTAACAGGCGTGGAGTATCTCGCCTTCCATAACCCCCTGTTGATAACCATTGTAGAAGTCTTTCAGCAAATCATTGATGAGCGTTGAGGCAATGGCAATACCGAACTCTTCGTGATGAACTCTGTGAATGCAGTGCCCAATATCATGGAACACCGCAGCTAGAACTATAACAACCTCAGCATCTTTCTTCGTTAATTCGTGATCGATCTGTACGCTGGATTTTACACCTGTGTTTGAAATTAACCTGAATATCTTTAGAGCGCAGTTTGCTACTATCTTGGAGTGGACGGGACCGTGGTCATTTATTGCCAGTCTGTCGATGGCGTTAACGTTAGCTACAGTCCACAACCCGTTGAGTCTTCCGTGATTGTTTACTTTGTTTATAATCTTTTTGAGTTTTTCGTTATTTCTGCAGGGAACACTAAATTCCACTATAATCACCTTGGTTTTCTAGTAAGACTAGAGCCATTCCAGCCACCACAACTCTTCTTTCTTTGCTTTTTGCTCTGACTTGGTTCCCTCTCCAGATAGAGAGCGAATTAAATCTCGCTGGAACTTGATCTCGTTGAGCAAAATATCTACGAGTTGGCTCCTGGAGCCGGGTTTAGACTGGGATAGTGTAGTAGTGTACGAATCCGTATCATACTTAGTTGGTTCATTGCTAGAGTACTCAGATCGAATTACTTCAGCCGCTTCAGATAGGAGTAGTCCGCTTTCGTATAAATCCTGCAGTTTTGTTAAAATAGACACCCCTTCATCGGCGACCAGGATTTCGTTGTTTTCACCCCTCTTAATATAGGGATCTAGAATTTCTTTTACCGCTTTAATCCTGTTTCTTGCTTGGTGAATCGTATTCAGGTTCAAAATGTTTTTGAGTTGACGTACAGTTTTCATAGTTTCACCCAAAAAAGTGAGAGTTAGGATTAATGATAACTGAGCCGTTGCGATAGAGCAAAGTAAACCAGACAGCAGGTGAAACCTTGGTTACTCTTGAGCATTTTTCAATTTATATTTATAATAAACAGGATTTAAAGTTCTTTAAGTGTGTCATATATACATAGTCATATATACATACATGTGAAGAGTTTTAACGATAAAACGAAAAAGACTGAAACATTGTAAGAGATAAACTCGATGATTATAACTTACGTGTAGATATCCCATAACGGGGTCCTTGAGGTGAGAATATGACTGATAGTGAGAAAAAAGAGATAGAGCTAAAGGTCGCGGGAGCCAATCAGCAGGATTTTGGAAAGGGAATAGTGAGGATTAACACTGATAACATGAGGGAACTTGGTGTTTCTCGGGGCGATATAGTTGAGCTGGAGGGGGATGAGGTCACTGCGGGTATAGCTGTCGAGGGATATTCTCAAGATGAAGGAATAGATATCATTCGTATTGACGGTCTGATTCGCAGTAATGCGGAGACGAGTATTGGAGATTACGTAAGGATTAGAAAGGCCGATGCCCAGGAAGCAAAAAAGGTGAAAATTGGGCCAGCGTCTAGCAAACTACGGTTACGAGGTAGCGGTGAGTCCCTTAAACAGGTTCTAGGTGGAAGACCTCTAACTAAAGGTGATGTAATTTCGACTACTATTAGGCGGTCCAGTAGCCCTTTCGGTTCCGATTTGATGTCGGAAAGTTTCTTCCAGGACTTTTTTGATTCCAGTAGCTTCGGGTTAGGTGAAATCAGGTTGAAAGTTCTTACTACTAACCCTCTTGGGATTGTAAAAGTTACAAATAGGACACAAATTGAGTTAGAACAAGAGTATCGAGAAGTAAGTGAGGAAGAGGAAAAGCACATCGGGGTAACTTACGAGGATATTGGGGGATTGGACGATGTCTTGCAGAAAATCAGGGAAATAGTCGAACTTCCCCTTAAAAACCCGGAGCTCTTTGATAGGTTGGGCATCGATCCACCGAAGGGCGTGTTACTGCATGGGCCGCCAGGTACGGGAAAGACTCTGCTGGCGAAGGCGGTTGCAAATGAGACCAATGCCCACTTTACTTCGATAAACGGTCCTGAGATCATGAGCAAATATTATGGGGAATCCGAACAACAGTTGAGACAGATTTTTGAAGAAGCACAGGAAAATGCTCCTTCCATTATATTTATAGATGAACTGGACTCCCTTGGTGTAAAGCGCGAAGAGGCATCTGGCGAAGTGGAGCGTAGGGTGGTTGCACAACTGCTGGCCCTCTTGGATGGATTAAAACCCAGGCAGAACGTGGTCGTAATTGCAGCGACAAACAGAGTGAACGCCGTAGATGAGGCACTCAGAAGGCCAGGCCGATTTGACCGTGAAATCGAAGTAGGTGTACCTGATACCGAAGGTAGGAAAGAGATATTTATGATTCACACTCGGGGTATGCCTCTGGACGAAAATTTAGATTTAGATGAATTTATTGACTTAACCTACGGTTTTACGGGATCCGACATAGAAGCCCTGGCCAGGGAATCTGCGATGAATGCATTGCGTAGGCTCCTCCACGAAATCGACATGAAACAAGAGTCCATTCCCGGGGAAGTACTCGAAAAGCTTAAGGTAACTAGAGAGGACATGTTTGACGCCTATAAAGGTATCCAGCCCAGTGCCCTTAGAGAGGTCCTAGCGGATATTCCTCATATAAATTGGGACGATGTAGGTGGGCTTGAGGAAGTTAAGCAAACTATGCAAGAAATAATTGAATTGCCGCTCAAAAATCCAGAATCCTTCAGGCGAATTGGTGTTGACCCGCCTCAAGGCATTTTGTTGTATGGCCCTCCTGGAACCGGTAAGACTCTAATGGCTAAGGCCGTTGCCAACGAGAGTAATGCAAACTTTATTACTGCCAAAGGTAGTGATCTATTATCCAAATGGTACGGCGAATCCGAACAAAGAATAGCCGATGTCTTTGATAAAGCACGACAGGTAGCACCGGCCATCGTGTTTCTTGATGAACTGGATGCCTTGGCGCCTCAAAGAGGCAGCAGCATGGGCGAACCAAGAGCGACTGAACGTATCGTCAATCAACTCTTATCTGAAATGGACGGTCTTGAGGAATTGAGAGGAGTAGTCGTGGTGGCAGCTACGAATCGTCCAGATATGGTTGATTCTGCTTTGTTAAGGCCTGGGCGATTTGATGAACTTATCCACGTACCCGTTCCAGACGACGCTGCTAGGAAGAAGATATTTGAAATTCATACGGAAGGGATGCATCTTGAACCAGGTGTTAACTTGGAAAAGTTGGCTGATTTGGCGACTAATTATACCGGCGCGGATATTGCAGCAGTCTGTAAGAAAGCGGGCAGGTTGGCCCTGCGAGAGGATGTCGATTCTCAGTTCGTGCGAATGGATCATTTTTTGGCTGCGATTGACGAGACACCGGCGTCGGTTACGGCGAGTGCACGCAGTACATACGAAAACATAGAGAAGAAATTAAAAGAAAAATCGGGGAGCATTGGTTTTAAGCCGGAAGAGGATGAAAAAGACTAGGTGTTTTGCTCACTAACCCCATAAATTGGCAGTAAGTTGATTTTGACCTAGTGTACAGAATATCTTTGGACTACCAGGATCAATTTATTTTTCTCGGAGGATGATGATATTTGTTAAGGTCTGGATTATGCGGTAATTTGACTGAGGAATGTATTGGTGATTCGGTAACGTTAGCTGGTTGGGTCACAAACCAAAGGGATTTAGGTGGGTTATTGTTTGTTGATCTTCGTGACCGTTCTGGAATAGTGCAATTGTTATTCAGCCAAGAGGATAAGGAACTTCACGAGCTGGCCGGCAACCTTCATAGAGAAGACGTAATTCAGGTAAAGGGGGATGTTCGTCAACGGGGCGAGGAAAACGTAAATCCGGACCTGGCTACAGGACAGATTGAACTTTTGGTGGAAGAGCTGAATGTTCTTAATTCAGCAGAAACTCTACCATTTTCACCTAATCACAGTCTGGACATTAACGAACATACTAGATTAAAGTACCGATACATCGATCTTAGACGGGAGAAAATGAGGGCTAACTTCAAACTAAGGCATCGAGTTTTTAAAGAAATACGCGATTACTTCGACGCGCGCGGGTTCTGGGAGGTCGAAACTCCAGTTCTCACTAAGAGTACACCGGAAGGGGCTAGAGACTTTTTGGTACCTTCCAGGGTTCATAAGGGCAAGTTTTTTGCATTGCCTCAGTCACCACAATTGTTTAAGCAGTTATTTATGGTAAGCGGCTTCGAAAAATATATCCAGATAGTAAAATGCTTTCGGGATGAGGACCTGCGAGCTGACAGACAGCCGGAGTTCACTCAGCTGGATCTAGAAATGTCTTTCGTCCAAGAAGAGGATATAGTGGATGTTATTGAGGGTATGATTGAGCGCGTTTTTGATCATATTATGGATGAAAAGATATGCTTACCCCTTCCACAAATGTCATATTCTGAAGCGATGAATAAGTATGGAACTGACCGCCCGGATCTTCGCTTTGGGATGGAGTTGGTGGATATCTCGGATGAGGTGAGGGACTCTAACTTCAACATATTTTCAGAAACGGTGGCTGATGGAGGCGTGGTAAAAGGAGTTCGGTTGTCGGCTAACGGCGGATACAATAGAGCTCAACTAGATTTACTTGAAGATTTTGCAAAGAAACAGGGTGCAAAAGGGCTTCTTTGGGCGGAGGTAGACAATCATCAATTGTCGGGCCCATTCACTAACCACGTGAGCGAAAGCACGAATCGAGCTATACTGAATGCATTTAGTGCTACAGGCGGCGATATAGTATTTCTGGTCGCTGATCAGCTTCATGTGGCAAATACGGTACTAGGCGAATTAAGGCAAAAGCTTGCAAAAGAAAACAACTTGATTTCGGATGAAGAGTGGGCATTTACATGGGTAAGGCGCTTTCCGCTGTTTGGCAAGGATGGCGACGGCGGAATCACTTCGCAACACCATCCATTTACGTCACCAGTTACAGATGATATTGATCATTTGGAAACTGACCCTCTTGCGGTAAATGCAAGATCGTATGATCTCGTACTGAACGGCATAGAATTGGGCGGAGGAAGCATCAGAATTCATCGAAGAGATCTACAGGAAAGGATATTCGATGTTTTGGGTATCTCATCAAGCGAAGCCGAAGCCAAGTTTGGATTCTTTCTTAACGCGTTAAACTATGGCGCCCCACCACACGGAGGAATTGCCTTGGGTCTTGATAGGTTCGTGATGTTGTTAGCGGGCGAGGATAGCATACGAGACGTTATTGCTTTTCCCAAAACTGGTATGGCTCAATCACCCTTAACTGGTGCCCCCATGGAAGTATCTCCGAATCAACTAAACGAATTGGGCATTCAGGTAGAAGAATAAGTACCCAGCTAGGAAAGTTTAACCTCCAGTTGTTTCAATTCGTTCCGTAACTTTTCTGTATCGGAATATGTTATTCCATTGACACCCAGCTCGGTTGCTGTGTTTGTGTACTCCTCTTTATCATCGATGAATACGATCTCTTCGGGTGAGTGACAAGATTTCGATATCATATCATAGTAACCGTCTAGAGAGTCTTTTAATCTCCCGATTTCAAAAGAGAGGGTCAGGGCCGAAAAATATTCGAAAATAGGCATTTCAGTCATAACATGGTCGTATAATATTTTCGGTGTATCGGAGAATAACTGGAGGTTGTAATTAGGGTAAAGCGTTTCGACTAATTGAAAGAGTCCTTCATTTGGGCTTACGCAACGGGCATACGTATCCGCAAGTTCCTCCTCAGTCATTGATAGGCCAATCTCGTCTTGCAATAAGTTTAATAGTTCGGATGTTTTAAGTTCACCACAAAAATGGGCGCGGTCCAGCTGGGATTCGGAGAGCTTATCGACAATTTCTGTAACACTTGCTGTGGAATTATTCGCTATTGCAATCATCAGTGGTCGGCTGTCGTATGAATATAGCACTCCGCCAAAATCAAAAGTAATAGTTTTAATCACACTGATCACCGTTAATAGGGAAATCAGAAAATAATATTAAGCATTAAGCAGTGGATATTCAAAGTTGATCCCTGTCGAAATTTAAGCTCAACGATATCCTTTTGCGAGCTTTATCGATTGCTAGAACCATAACCTGAAGCTTTTGATTTAGCTTCACGATGTTCCTGGGATGGTCTACATATTCTTGAGAGAGTTCACTTATATGAATTAAACCATCAGATTTCAGACCTATGTCTACAAATGCCCCAAAGTTGGTTACATTAGTGATCATACCGGGCACTATCATGCCTTTCTTGAGGTCCTCAATTTTGGTAAGGTCCTCGGAAAAAGCAAAAGATTCAAACGCCGGTCTTGGGTCCCGTCCAGGTTTTTCGAGTTCATCAAGAATGTCATTTAGAGTGGGCAGCCCAACCTCCGAATCGACGTATTTCTCCAAATCTATGTCTTCCAATATGTGTGAATTGTTAATGACCTCGGTTATCGTGCAGTTCAAATCATTCGCTATTTCTTTCACTATGGAATAATCTTCGGGGTGAACACCGCTATTATCCAGTGGATTATCACCGTCAACTATACGGAGGAACCCGGCTGCCTGCTGGAATGTTTTTGGCCCAATTTTTGGTACATCTGTGATTTGCTCGATGTCCGTAATTTGATCATTATTGCTTCTGTAGTCCACGATGTTGCTAGCGAGTGTTGGGCCCAGGCCGGAGACGTAAGTCAGTAATTTTTGGCTGGCCGTGTTTACATTGACACCGACTTTGTTCACACATCTCTCAACGACTTCTGTCAATTTGCTCTGCAATAGGTTTTGATCAACATCGTGTTGATATTGACCAATGCCCAGTGACTTTGGATCAATCTTGACCAATTCTGCCAATGGGTCCTGTAATCTTCTCCCTATCGAAACGGCGCCCCTCACTGTAACGTCGTGATTAGGGAACTCCTGGCGGCCAATCTCCGAAGCAGAATATACTGACGCTCCGTCTTCACGAACCCTGACTACAGTTATAGGGCCGGTGAGATTTAGCCCCCTGACGAAGGCCTCGGTTTCTCTGCTTGCAGTTCCGTCTCCAATGGCGATAGCCTCTGGCTTGTATTTACTTACAAATTCATTGATCGCTTTTGTTGCCTGCTCTGTTTCCTTTTGTGGGTTGTGGGGAAATATGGTTTCATACCCGAGAAAGGTTCCTTGTGCATCAAGAGCAGCCACCTTACAACCACTTTTAAAGCCGGGATCAATCCCCAGAACCCGTTTTTGCCCTAAGGGTGGGGACATTAAAAGTTGTTCCAGATTATCCTCGAAGACCTCAACGGCCCGCTGGTCTGCCGCTTCTTTGATTGTATTTCTTAAATCAGTCTCGAGCGACGGGCCTAAGAGGCGAGTGTAGCAATCCTCTACAGACAATTCTACCTGTTTGCTCGACCCCGAGTTACCGGTAATTACTAACTCCTTAAGTTTCCGTACTGCTTTATCTTTTGCCGGTCTGACTTTAACTCGGAGCACGTCCTCATTTTCTCCTCTCAAGATTGCGAGTATCCTGTGGCTGGGCGCGTTCTGAGCAGGTTCTTCTAAGTCATAGTACTCTCGATATTTTTCGTTTGGATCAGCTTCGGGCTCTTTTAATTCCGTCTTTATGGAGCCATTCTTGAAAAAGAATGCCCTCATATTTTTACGTACTTTTTTATCCTCGTTTACCTGTTCTGCAATTATATCCCTTGCGCCCTGTAAAGCTTCTGCGGGACCGGCGACCTCCTTCTCTTTATCCACGTAATCTTTCGCAATTACTTCTGGATCCAAACCCGGTCGCTGTTGTTGAATTATATTCGCAAGTGGTTCTAATCCCTTTTCTTTTGCTTTTGTACCTTTGGTGGCTCGACTGGGTTTATAGGGTAAATAAATATCTTCTAATTCCGATAAGTTAGATGCTTGATCAATTTGTTTCTGAAGTTGATCTGTCAGTTCCTCTTGTTTCGCTAAAGATTCGAGTATAGTCTGCCGACGACTTTCAAGTTTTTCAGCTTTTTTCAGCCCTTCCTTTATCTTCCCTATTTCTACTTCATCCAGGGAACCAGTCTTTTCTTTTCTATAGCGGGCGATCAACGGGATAGTGTTTTCGTCGTCGAGTAACGACTTAACGGCTTGAACGTTGTCAATCTTTATATCGAGTTTTTTAGCTATATTCCTTATTGCTTTGTTCAGTGGTATCGCTCCAATGTAATTCTGTTAAAGTCAAGAACCCTGCCCTTCCGGGCGGGGCTCGTTTCAGTAACATCTATTATAGCTCAATCACCTTGTCGTTGCGAATCGTAGCCAAGTATCCATGAAACTAGGTTAGTGGCCCGGTAGCGAGTGCAGGATCTCACCAGTGACCTTATCACGAGTGTAACAATCCAGTTCCAGTAAAAACCACCAAAAGGTTGTTATATAATAGATACGCCCTAAGATTTTTATATCTTCGTATGGTAGATACTTTCCCGAAAGGTTATGGCCATGGTTGGCGGTGAAAGCATTAAAAGCAATATTATATTATTTCTCAAGGGAATCATCATGGGGCTCGCGGACGTAATTCCAGGTGTATCTGGTGGTACAATGGCTTTAATTACTGGCATTTACGAGGACCTTATTCTCGCCATAAAGTCGATCGATCCACGGATAGTAATCGAGTGCGTACGCGGAAATTTTGAAACGGGCAGATCCCGGTTATCCAATATCCGTTTTAGGTTTTTAATCCCGCTCGGGCTGGGCATTGGCTTGGCGTTGCTGGTTGGTGCTCGATTTATTGGATATCTTTTGAACAATTACCCTCCGTATATGTACTCATTTTTCTTCGGTCTAATTGCTGCGTCAGCTGTATTAGTTTATTTCGAAATTCCTAGGCTAGGCGCCAGCGTATTTTTCTTCAGTATCCTTGGTGTCATAGTTTCTGTAGTGATAGTTGGTTTTTCTGGCGCCGCTTTCAATCATGGTCTACCAATGATAGTTATCTCTGGAGCCATAGCTGTCTGTGCGATGGTACTTCCGGGAATTTCCGGTGCCTTTATCTTGCTTTTACTGGGACAGTACGAATACATGCTGAATGCAGTGGCCAATTTACCGGGAAGTCTGAACGTATTTATCGTCTTTGGGTTGGGGGCGATTGCTGGTTTAGTGGTTTTTTCGCGTCTGCTATCCTACGCGTTAAATCGGTGGAGATCTGCTACATTAGGATTTCTGGTCGGGTTGATGGTGGGCGCATTAAGAAAGCCGGTCGAGGTGTTGATAAATTCTTCGACTGATTCAAGTATTTCCTTTATTTGGAACACAAAGTCTATAGTCTTGGTGTCTGTTATGGGGTTGGCAGGCGTTGTGGTTGTTATTGGGTTGGGTCTGATTAGACTGCAAAATCTACACGCCAAAGACTCTAATAAAACAGAATAATATAGGGAACGACTATTATCACAATTGACCTAATGACGAGTAATTGCTAGACTTTATTGAAGGGGAAGAAGGAGTCGCGACGTACAAGTCGAGGAAAGTCCGGACTCCACAGGGTAAGTCGCTGATCGCGATTGAGAGATCAAAGGTCAGAGTCGGTGACGGCTGGAAAGTGCCACAGAGAACAGACCACCGGCACTTACTT
>CAZTJJ010000014.1:9582-28964 GCA_964614065.1 uncultured Thermotogae bacterium | reverse complement strand
ATAGTAAGGCACGAACATGAACGATGGGATGGGAGTGGCTATCCCGATGGGTTGAGTGGAACAGATATCCCCCTTGGCTCAAGAATAGTTGCAGTGGCGGATGTATGGAATGCTCTTGTTACCGACCGTCCCTATCGCGGTCCATTACCCAAGGAGGAAGCAATCGAGACAATAAAAGAGATGTCCGGTGTCAAGCTAGATCCCGACATAGTAAGTGTGTTTTTAAGCGTAATTAACAATTAGTCTGGTTGGTTAAATGCTTTTAATTTGGGCGGTTGTAGTAGGTTTATTGGTGGGTTTTCTGAGAGGAGGTGGATTGGCAAATTTAGATAGTGTCAATCTACGCGGCATCTGGATTGTGTTTATCGCCCTTATTATTCAAATATTAATTTTTCCTTTGTTCTCAGAGCATGCAATCGTTACCGTTGGAACAAGTTACCTGCACCTGTTTTCCTATCTATTGTTGGCGGTTTTTGTTGTGATCAATATCAAGGTTTGGGAACTGTCGCTCATGGGGGTGGGTATGCTGTTGAATTTCCTGGTAATAGCCCTTAACCACGGCTATATGCCTACCTCCGTTACAAGCCTTCAGGGGGCAGGCCAGCAAGCGATTGCTGATTGTTTGCTAAATAGTGGAACTTATGGTAACGTAATAAAGATGACTAGTTCAACAGTTTTGAATTTTTTTGGGGATTGGTTATATTTACCAAGTTTTTTCCCTATGTCTTCTGCGTTTAGCCTTGGAGATTTACTCATTAGTGTTGGATTGATAGCGTTTTTTGGCCTAGAAATGGTAGAGGATAGTAAAACCTGACAAACCAACCAGAATAAAGAGGGCCAGGTTTCCCTTGCCCATGCTGAATCGAACAGCGACCTTGACCGGTCTGGGAAAAATTGACGCTTCCAAGGAGGCTGAGGAGCGCTACAAACCCTGGACCGTCGGGCTATGAACCCTAAATTATGGTTGACACCAAGTCTCGGACTTCCCGGCGCCGCACCCGGGATTTTTACCCTCTCCTGTTTTAATGCGGCGTAGATATATAATTACTATATTATGGTCTTAAAATAAAAAACACGCTAAAAATATATTCTTAACGCACTTATTTCATAAAATCGCATGATTATAATTGATTATGGGGGTTGAATCAAGGGTAAGTAAGGCTGTTTTAACCTATAGTTCGAAGATTGTGACTCCTTCACCACCCTCAGAAGGTGGAGGTCCGTAGCAGGAATCGACTAATCCTGAATTTCGTAAGTGTTGGCGAATGTTTCTTCTAAGGGTACCGGTTCCTTTGCCATGAAGAATCCTTCCTTTTTTTCTATCCGCCCTGATAAGCCTATCTAGGTATGTATCTACTTCTCGGAGAGCGTCTTGGACTGTCATTCCTCGAACATTGAGCTCAATTCCTGCAGGGCCGGAGAATTTATCGTAATCTATATTTATAGCTTCGTCAGGTTTGTGATCGTCACTTTTAGCTGGTCGTAAATCCGGAAGGTCTGTAGATATTGTTAACCCTCTGGTTCGAACTTTTATATCATTCTCGCTATTGACTCTTTCGATTACGCCGTTATCTTCTGCACTTAGTACCCAGACTTTTTGTCCTTGATCCAGGTCGGACAGGGCAAATGAGGTGCTCTGGTGGGCTTCTTCCAGGTTCACTCTGCCCTTTGTTAGTTGGCGTTCTAACTCCTTGATCTCTTTTAGCGTTTTTTGTGCCTCCTGTTTATCGTACTTTCTTGCACTGGCTATTGTTTGTTCGACTTTCTCTTTTGCTTCTGACACTAGATTGTCTAACTCCCTTACTTCTGCTTTTAATGCCTTATTCTTGTCCTGTTTGATTTCTTGAAGCTTTTCTTGATATTTGTTGCTTGCTTTCTGGGCAGAGTCGATTTGTTGTTCCAATTGTTGTCTTTTACCTCTTACCTCTCGTTTTTCTTCGACCAGGTCCTGGATTATGTTTTCAGTCTTGATCTTACCTTCGTGGAGAAAGTTTTCTGCACGTTCTATTATGCTATCCGATACTCCCAAGCGGGAGGCGATGACAAACGCGTTGCTCTTGCCGGGTACCCCTTCCAGAATGTGATAAGTGGGTTTAAGCTCCTTGGGGTCGAAATCTACGGAGAACGTTGAGAGTTGCGGGTGACTGAACGAATAGTTTTTAATGGCTGTGTAATGTGTGGTTACGGCGAACCTGCATCCTTTGTCGAGTAAAGCTTCCAAAAGGGACAGGCCCAGCGCAGCTCCCTCTTCAGGGTCGGTCCCGGCACCGAGCTCGTCAAGCAAAGCCAGGCTGTTGGGGCCTATGTGCTGTAAAATGTTTATGATATTTCCCATATGAGACGAAAAGGTGGATAGGCTTTGTTCAATACTTTGTTCGTCGCCTATGTCACTGTATATTTCATCGTAAATCTCTACTTGGCTATCTATCGAGGCAGGAATGGGAATTCCAGATTGAATCATTAGCGAAAAGAGTCCAATAGTTTTGAGTGTGACCGTTTTCCCACCCGTGTTTGGACCGGTTATCGTTGCTCCTTGTTTGCTGTCCCCAATTTTTATCGTTATTGGAACCACTTCGGATTGATCTAATAATGGATGGCGAGCGTCAATTAGATGTAGACCGCCGCCCTCGGTTACTTTTGGGTTGGAGCAGGAATATCGTTGTGCGTATTCAGCTCTGGCGTATACTGAGTCGAGAAGTTTAAACGTCTTCTGAGTCCTTCGAATTTTGTTTTTATGATTTAGAAAAAGATCTGTGAGTTCCTGGCGGATTTTTTTCTTTTCTTCGTGGATTTCAGATATTAGGTCTTTCAATTCGTTGTTTAACTTTACTGCTGAAGATGGTTCCGCAAACAAAGTTCTACCGGAATTTGAACTTCCGTGGATTACGCAATCCACGCGTTCTTTGGCAGAACTTCTCAGTGGAACAACCAGTCTATTTGATCTCTGTACAACCAGGTTATCTTGGATAAGGCTAGTATTAGATGTCATAAACTGGTTCAAGTTTTCTTTGACCTGGGCTTCTACATTTCGCTTCCTCTTAAGTAAATCGAATAAAGTAGAGGTAGCAGTGTCCCGAATTTCACCCCGCCGGTCGATCTTGGTCCGAATTTCGCTTCGCAATTGTTCAGCTCCGTCGATTTGGCGAACTATGTTTTCTAGGTTTGGTGCTTCATCTTGGGGTAGTTCGGCGATGTAATCTTTTGCATTCGCACTATTTACCAGTGATTCATTGATTGTTAAGAATTCTTCGCTTGTCAGGGGTGGATGTTCTTCCGCTTCGGTTATCAGTGGAGTGAGATTCTCTACTTTCTTCAATCGAAATGGCTCCGGTTTTTCAAAGAGATTCCGGCACTCCTTTACGGTCTTGAGTTCTCTCTCAATACTCTCTGTGTCGGAACTTGGTTCTAAGTCATTAACATATTCTTTTCCAAGAGAGGAAGTCGCAAAGTGCTTTATTATCGCTTTTAGTTTGCTAAATTCTAGATCACTGTACGTACGTGTATTCGTAATTTGGTTGTTCATAATCTGATTAATGTAGATTTTCTATTTTGAGAGGAAAAGCTATGGAAATTTCCGTATAGATTATTCATGGCCCCATTTAATGATTTGGAGACCAACTTCGGCAGTTCCGGTATCGATAATCCCCAGTTTTTGGGCCGCTCTTCTGGATAGGTCAATAATTCGTCCTTTGATAAATGGCCCGCGGTCGTTGATTCTAACTACGACACTTTTATTACTGTCCAGGTCAGTTACCCTGACTTTTGTTCCAAAGGGTAAACTTTTATGGGCAGCGGTGATTTTGTTCATATCGAAAATTTCGCCGTTTGCGGTTCTATTGCCATGAAAGTTGGGTCCGTACCAGCTTGCTATACCAACCTGGTAGTAATCCGCAGGGCCGGTCAGCCCCTGTATTCCCATAACAACGCCTGCAATGACAAGCGCAAGACCAGCTAGCAAGTAAACATTGTTCATTATCGCTCCAGTGAGCTATAAATGGTTAAGAGTGAACCAAAGATTCGAGATATTCCTCAATGTCTTCTAGGCCATAAAGAGTTTTACCAACTTCGTAATCCTCCAGCCACGCATCTTTGACCGTTTCGTCGCGTCTAATCTCAATGTCGTCGATATCCAAGCTCGAAACCATAGTTTTCGCTTCCTGTTCGATCTGTCGATTTTTTACCCGAAACAAAAATCGTTGAAAACCCATGTCAAAAACTCACCTCTCCATAATTAATACTGATCATCGAATTGTTATTTGCTGTAATTCAAACCCGGGTAACGGTAGTCTTTCAAATTACCTATCAATCCCTCTTAATTTGACTACCAGTTAATGATAAGCCGTTCGCTCTCTCCCGTAAAGTCTTCGTTGATGAATGGGTTTTACAACTTCTCTAGCTGGTCAAGAGCATGACTCATAGTGGCCGTAAAATCTTCGTAATCCTCTACAGGCATGCTGATACTTGCGTAGCCGTATTGGAATATTACTTCCTCTGTTTCATCATCGTACCAGACTGCCACAGGGGTTTCGGTTTCTGTAGTACTATCTGCTAGATCTTTGATGCTAATAATTTCACCTCCTTAGACGAACTTCAGGATGAAGTGGAAGTAGAAATAGAAGACAGGGAGGGCAAATAATAGACCGTCTATTCGATCTAGAACACCACCATGACCCGGAAAGAGGTGACCCGAGTCTTTTACTCCAACCAGTCTTTTCAACCAGGATTCGGTCAGGTCTCCCAGTTGAGTGGCAGAGCCAACCAGAATAGCGAGAAGGACGATATGCGGTATCCACTTTAGGTAAGGAACCCAGATGGGTGATAGTGATGCACCAATGAAAGCAACCATAAGTCCTCCCGCTACCCCTTCGACTGTCTTGTTTGGGCTGACTTCCGGGGCGATTTGGTGTTCACCGAACATGCTACCGATAAAATATGCTCCAGAGTCGTACCCCCATACAATCAATAGTAGGTTGATGGTGTGAATTATCCCGCTTTCAGCTAAATAGATCAGGTAAAAGTAGTGGAGTAGACCTGGGACGTACGCAAGAGCTAGGATAGCTGCAAAGCCGGATTCTAGGCTTGCGCGGACCCCTTCACTGTTTAAATTAATTATAATTGCCAGACCGGCCATTGATGGTCCAATAATGTAGCCATATTGGGCGTTTAGAACTGAGTAAGCCAAAAAAGCGGATCCGGCCAGTAGGGAAGTGGGAACTACTCTGATTTCAATTCCGTAATTTTCAATAATGTGGCAAAATTCTGCTGTTCCAATTGTTACTGATATTGCTAGAAATAGGCCCACAGCCCAGGGAAAGTTATCACGTTTTGCGAAAAAAAGTAGTGCAATAACTCCAGGTGCGGTGATTGCTGCAGTAATTACTCGTTTGAATAGTGTATTCACTGCTTGTTTTTCCTCTCCTCCACGTGTCCGAAGCGCCTGTCTCTGGATTGGTAATCGCGTAGCGCATCTAGGAGATCCTTTGAGCTGAACGAGGGCCAGAGGGTATCCGTAAACCATAATTCCGTATAGGCAAGTTGCCAGAGCATAAAGTTACTTAACCGCCGCTCGCCACTGGTTCTAATCAACAAATCCGGATCTGGGATGTCAGGGGCAAACAAATTCGAGCGGAATAGATCCTCTGTAAGATTTTGTAGGCCGATTTTCCCTTTCACAATTTTAGTTGTTATTTGCTTTGCTGCACGGAGTATCTCCCGTCTACCTCCGTAATTTAACGCCATAACTAGCTGAAGGCCGTCATTGTCCATCGTTTTGTCGATAGTTTCCCGAACTATGGCGACAGTTTTCTTTGGCAGATCTTGTAGATCACCGATAATCCTTAATCGAACATTATTTTGAGTCAGCTTTATTCCCTTGTCTTTTAAGAATTTTCTCAATAGAATCATCAAGAATTTCACTTCGTGGTCTGGCCGCGACCAGTTTTCAGTGGAAAAGGTGTAGAATGTAAGATATTTGATGGGGAGCTGGTTAGAAACAAACTCGATCAGTTTTTCTGCAGCTTGTGATCCTTTTCTATGACCTCTTGTCCTCTCGTAACCACGTTGTGTCGCCCACCTGCCGTTTCCGTCAGGAATGATTGCAATATGCTCAGGACTTTCTCCTTTGCGGATTTCTTCAATCCTCTTTTTTAAATCCATGGATAAGTGCCTCCCTCACCAGATAGAGTGATCCACTTACGCAAATCATGTCTTTAGAGTCTGCCTCCATCAACACTTTACTAAATGCCTCTCTTGGTTCCGGGATACCTTCATAATTTACGTCCAGTTTTTTTGCGATTTTATCCAGGTAAGATATACTGGCTGCCCTCTGGTGGTTGATCTGGGTGAGAATTAGCCTATCTATATGGGGGATAAACTCCCTAAGCATTTGTTCTATTGGTTTATCTCTCAGTGCGCTGAACAGGAGGATAATTTGACAGTCCTCGGGCATAAGCAATTGATATCTGTCGAGCTCTTTCCCCAGAAGTGATACAGCTGCTGGATTATGAGCTCCGTCCAGTATTACATGTGGGTTTGTGGTTAGGATTTGAAAGCGTCCTGGCCAGGTTACATCCTGCAAACCTTCTATCACGTTTTTCTTATTGATTAAAAATCCTTTTTTCTCCAGCTCTCCCAGTGCTGTTATTGCAGTAGATAGGTTAAATTCTTGATAAGTTCCCAATAGGTTCAGTCTTATCCTTTCCCCTGTCAACCCTGAAAGGTTTGTTTTTCTGACCTTAAATCTGGAATGGTGCCAGTCGAAATCCGTAAGTTTCACTTCCGTAACCTCGTCTGTGGGTATGAGTTTGCAATTTTGTTTGTCGCATTCGCGTTCAAATATATTCATATTGATGTGCTCATCCGGCCCCAGGATCAAGGGTGTATTGGGAAAAGCTATACCGGCGATCTCGCCCCCAATTTGTTCAAGTGTATCACCTAACACGTTTTGATGCTCAAGATTGACGGAAGTCACGATTGACATAATTGAGTTCCCAACCGGTTTGGTTGCATCGTACCGACCTCCTAGACCTACTTCTAGAAGTGCCAATTCAACGTTTTGTTCACTAAAATACCATGCTGCTAGCGCCGTTGCCGCCTCGAATAGAGTCGGTGTATTTTCCTGATCTTTCAATTGCTCGATTGGAGCAACTAGTTTTTTGATGCCCAGAGTAATTGACTCTGCATCTATATTCTTGTCATTTACTTTTATCCGATCAGAAAACTCAACTAGCGGTGGCGAGACGAAGGCACCGAGTTTGATTAACTTGCCTAACACACTGCTTAACAGGGCTAAGACGGACCCTTTGCCGTTCGAACCAGCTATATGTATCGCCCGGAAATCTTTTTCTGGATTGCCCAGAGAATCAAGTAGATGGTTAACTCGGGAAAGACCTGGTTTTACGTCAATCTTGGGCAACTCTTTTATGTACGAAACTGCTTCTTCAAGATTATCTATCATTTACTCTGTACGATTTCTCCCTAAAGATTAGGTTCTAAATAAACCGAAGCTGGCACCACTATTTCTTTATCAACTTGGTTTGTTAACGCAGTTGATATAACCCAATAAATTCATTCAAGCAACCTAGCCTCTTTAAAGTAAGTGAAGTGTGAAAATCGTTTATTTGGGTGTCAACTATCTTCCAGAGCATCAAGGTTTAACTTGAGTCGGTCTTTTCTCGCCAGAAACTCCTCCCTTTTCTCTTTTTCTTTTTTCACTACTTCTTCAGGGGCCTTGGTAAGGAAATCCTCGTTATCAAGTTTCTTTAACGTGCGGGAAAGCTCTTCCTCCACCTCGGAAAGTTCTTTTTTTATGCGCTTTCTTTCCTTTTTGACGTCGATTATTCCCTCTAATGGGACTGTGATTTCTCCTTCCTCCAGAACTCTGCGGGCGCTACCTTGGGGTCTGTCTAAACCTGAGCCGGTAATAATTTTATCAACGTGTGCCAGTTCTTCGAAGTAAATCTTTTTTTCATTTATCAGCTCGATGAGTTCTTGGTCGTCCGTGTCTATCTTAGTAGTGATATATTCTCCACTCGGAACGTTCATGTCTGCTCTAATGCTTCTAATTTCGTTTATCATTTTCTGCAGAGAAACTAAATTTCGTTCTGTTTTTTCATCGATTAGAGTGGATTCGACGTCTGGAAACTTGGATGTTATTAAAGCTTCAGAGGTACCTGGAAGTTTTTGCCAGATTTCTTCAGTAATAAAAGGTATGAACGGATGTAATAACTTGAGGGTGCCGGTTAATACATGTCTGAGTACAGTTGAAGCTGTCTCTCCCGTGGATTCTGAATATAGTCTTGGTTTTATTAATTCTAGATACCAGTCGCAAAGGTCGTGCCAGACGAAGGCATATAGGTCTTTGGTTGCTGCTTTGAACGAGTAGGTGTTGATATTTTTCTGTACAGACCTTGTGGTGGACTGAAATCTGCTGAGAATCCAGTTATCTTCTAATTCTAAGTCTTTTTTTGCTGGTAGATTGGAGTTAGCATTGTTTAGGTGAGGCATCGCAAATCTGGATGCGTTCCAAAGTTTGTTTAAAAAGTTCCTTTTATCTTTGATTTCCTGGGCCGATAGTTTCATTCCTCGACCCTTAGTTGTCGAAGAGGCCATAGCGAATCTAACTGAATCTGCTCCATATTCCTCTTTTAACTCCAGGGGATCCAGAATATTGCCTTTGGAGGAACTCATCTTTTCTCCATCTTCGTCTAGAATCAGAGGAGTTAGCAGAACCTGTTCAAAGGGTACTTCTCCCATGAAATGAAGGCTGGTCATTATCATTCTGGCAACCCAAAAGAAAAGAATGTCAAAACCTGTTATCAATAAGCTGGTAGGAAAAAAGTAATCCAGATCTTCTGTATCTTCGGGCCACCCCATCACAGAGAAAGGCCACAGAGCAGAACTAAACCAAGTATCCAAAACGTCTTCCTCCTGGGTGAGATTGCTATTCCCACATTCGGGACACGTTTCGGGCTTATCTTTGCTTACAATTATCTCACCGCAGTCTTCACAGTGCCATGCTGGTATTCTATGGCCCCACCATAGTTGTCTCGATATACACCAGTCCTGGATGTTTTCCATCCACTCAAAGTAGACTTTCTTCCACCTTTTAGGAACTAACTCTACTTCGTCATTCTCGACGGCTTCAATTGCGGGCTTGGCAAGATCCTTCATCTTTACAAACCATTGCTCAGATACGCTGGGCTCTATGACCGTGTTACATCTTTGGCAGTGACCTACGGAGTGTTCGTAATCCTCCACTTCTGTGAGATAACCTTTGTCATCCAGATCTTTGACGATTTCTTCTCGCGCCTTGTAGCGATCCATCCCTTCATACTTTCCCCGAAAGCTTATCTTCGCGTCATCGTTGATTACGTCGATGAGGTCGAGGTTGTGCCTTTTACCTATATCAAAGTCCGCAGGATCATGGGCGGGAGTTACTTTAACAATACCTGTGCCAAACTCCGGATCTACAACCTCGTCACTTATAATCGGTATCCTGCGTTCGACCAGTGGTAATATTGCTTCCTTCCCAACCAGATCTTCAGCCCGGTCGTCCTCGGGATGTATTGCGAGACCGGTGTCGCCAAGTATTGTTTCCGGTCTGGTTGTAGCTATCATAATGGAATCGTCTGAATCGACAAGTTCATACCTTATCCAATAGAGTTTGCCTTTTTCCTCTTTGTGTTCTACCTCGATGTCTGATAAGGCGGTAGAACATCTTGGGCACCAGTTGATAATGTATTCGTCGCGGTATATGTAGCCTTCGTTATATAGTCTGATGAACGCTTCCGATACGGCTTTGGACAGGCCTTCATCTAGTGTAAATCTCTCTCTACTCCAATCAGGGGATGAGCCTAGCCCTTTTAATTGATCTTTTATTTTACCTCCGTATTCTTCTTTCCATTCCCAGACTCGCTGGACAAACTTTTCTCTTCCCAGGTCGTGCCTTGTGAGGTTCTCTTTTGCTAGTTGTTTTTCGACGACGTTTTGAGTGGCGATGCCTGCGTGGTCCATTCCTGGAAACCAGCAAGCTTCTTTGCCATTCATGCGTTGATATCTAATTACGATGTCGTGTAGGGTGAATTGAAGGGCGTGGCCTACGTGTAGTTCGCTGGTGACGTTTGGTGGAGGGATAGCCATAGAAAATGATTGCTTATCGTCGTTAACCTCCGCCCGGAAATAGCCGTTGTCCTCCCAAAAGTCATAGATTCTGTCTTCGACTTTTTTATGGTCATACCGTTTAGATAATTCCATGAAACATTTTCACCTACCTTGCTTGAAGGTTATGATATCAGTTTACTATGGTTGCATCAACGGTAGTGATCGACACGACCACTAATTATTACCAGAATAGAGCGGTTCTGACACGTAACTTCGTAAAGATAGGTTACCTGTAGGGGCATTCTTTAGTACCAGAGTACTTCTATTCGACCCTCCTGACTCAAACCTGGAGGTCAGAAAGTACAATTGGATGGTTAAATCCATATAATGTTAATGAATAGCTTATACTGGATGAAATATTAAGCCAGGGAGGCGTTACCATGAGTCTTTCACCATTATCCGTGGATATCGAGACCGTTGGTGTTAACTGGAGGGAGCTCGACGAAGAAATTAAAGAATATTTGATGAATAGAGGGAAGAAAAAAAGAACAGAAGAAGAGGTAAAAGAGAGGCTTGCATTGAACCCCGGGACGGGGAGAGTTATTGCCATTGGAATGTGGCGTCCGGACGAGGACAAGGGCGGCATCTTGTTGGAAGACGTAGACCAAAGCGGCCAAGGAGAACTTGAATGGGAGGAATTTGACGAGGGAGCGTTAATATACCGGGGGGACGAATCTGAGATTCTAGAGGAGTTCTGGCGTTACGTATCACGGGGAGTTGGGCGACTCATAACCTATAATGGAAGGGCGTTTGACGGCCCTTTTTTAACCTTAAGGTCGGCATTGCTGGGTGTGAAGCCAACGAGAAGCTTCTTCCCTTATAGATATAGTTTCGTCCGGCATTGTGACCTTGCCGAGGTAGTGAGTTTTCATGGTGCTAGAAATTTAGAATCTCTGGATTTCTGGTGTCGGCGAGCGGGGATCAAATCTCCGAAGACAACTCTAGATGGATCTAAAGTGGGACAGGCTTATCAAAAAGGGAAATTAGAGGAGATCGGCCGGTATTGTTTGCAAGATGCCCAGGCCACCGCAAAGCTGTTTAAGTTGCTAGAGCCTGTTATAGACGTTATGGAAAGAGACAGGAGGTAAGGATAACTTTTCGCTTCTCCTGGCTCTTCCACTCAGTAAGTTTTGGTCTTAGTACTATAGTAAGGTTGCAATTTCCCTTCCAACACTTTATTCTATATTTGTCTGCAGCTTAGTAACATGAGATATTTTTTGCAATTTGTAGGATATTTGTTAGATAACATGGCTGGACCGAGTGCTTCACCTGTTTTAAGAGCATATTGCTCTACCTTGTTTGAGGCTATCAGGGCAGTCAAATCATGGCAGACAAGGAGGGTTTTATACTAAATGGCTACTGGAACCGTCAAATGGTTCGACGATGACAAAGGATATGGGTTTATCGAACAAGAGGATGGCGAAGATGCCTTTGTTCATTACTCCGAAATTGCTGGCGACGGATACAGATCGCTAGAAGAGGGCCAAGAAGTTACATTCGAGATTGAAGAAGGCGATAAAGGCCCTAAAGCAGTAAACGTGGAAGCTCTATAAGAAGTGTTTTGTTGAGTAATTTACAAATAAGTTCAAAGATATAGCCACAGGGAAGTTTCTCTGTGGCTATTTTCATTTGGACGGAGAATGTCCGGAGACAAATTCGTTCTCGCCTACAAAGAACCTTAATTGTCTCTCTTTTCCTGAGGATACCCCAATTCGTGCGGAATGTTTGATCTGTTTGTCTTTGTAAGTAGTTCCTTCTTCTATCCACATTTTGTCTGATTTAACCAAGTCTTCTCTATTCTCGTTTCTCGCTATTGAGAGAGCTTGGGTTAGCTTTCCGGGTCCATTCGTTAACTTTCCCACGGTCTTGGTTTTCCTGTTGATTTGCATTGTCTCCAGCCCCGATAGTGGCTTCAGCGCCCTTATTAGGACTGCGCCAGGGGTCCCCTCGGCTTCAGTTACAACATTCAGCATGTAGTACATTCCGTAAATAAAATAAATATAAGCCAGTCCAGGCGTTCCCCACATTATTTTGCTTCTTCTGGTTTTTCCTGAAGAAGCGTGAGATGGTGGATCGTCCTGACCAAAATACGCTTCTGTCTCCACTATTATTCCCGTTAAGACATCATCTGTATAGCGCCTGACCAGTTTTTTGCCCAGGAGTTTTCGAGCGACCTCTTCAGTACGAGCCTGGTAAAAATTTCTGTCTAATCTATTCATAAAAATTCGTGTTTTTTTCTGACCTCTTTCTATCAGATGAAGCTATAGTAAAAAGACGGCTAATATCCCGGCGATCAGGATAGAAATTCCTGCAGGAGCGGCCAACTTTTTCACGTAACTACCCACCGTAGTGCCGAAGTATTCAATCGATATTGACACACAGGGATGTATAGGTGTAATTACGTAACCGACGAATATGCTAAAGTAGATAAGGGCGAAAGTGATAAGAGGTACCGTGGCCAGGCCTTCTCTGGCTAGAAAGATGGGGATCACGATCGAGGCCGGTGCTTGAATTCTGCCTGTAGCCAATCCCAAAAAAAGCGAGACTACCACGATTAATACAGGCATCGGAATAGCCAAGTTACCTAAAGCCTCTGGTGCTCCGGAAGCTGTGAATACGTTGAGAAATGTAAACATACCAAAAATGATGAGAGCGAAGTTCCAGGGGTGCATTTTCTTGGTGATGTCCAGTAAGTCGGAAAAGTCATACTTGCTGACGTACCAGGCTGCAGAGAAACTCAATCCTACGCCGATGAGCGTGGCTAGTTCGGGAATCTCGAATCCAACAAAAGTTTTCAACAGGAAGTCTACAATTGGCGCTAGCAATATCACTCCCAGAGGTATCAGAAGGCCCTTTAGTGAAAAGTCGCTATCGTATTTCATTTCTGTTTCCGTTTCTCGCAGAAGGAAGAAATACCCAAGGATGAGGGCGAGAAGGAACAACGGAAATAGGTATGGGATTGTCTGGTAAACGCTAAGCCCCGCGATTTTCGCCGACGCGATAAGTGCGGGTCCCAATGGGTAGACAAGAAATAATATGTGTCTAAACCATACGTTGAGCACCGCTTTTGTTTTGCCCGTCAACTCCCGGGCGCTACTTTCAACCATCGGTGCCGATAGTAGTGCTCCACCGGGCATGGGAAGCATGCCTAATAATGCCGGTGAAGAAGCTAGGAACGGCCGTTTTCCAATGCGCATGTTTTTTACCAGGTCTCTCATGCCTCCACTTTCTTCCAGCACTCCCCCGATCATGGCAATTATGGCTACGGCAACTGCAAGGAAGACGACGGACATGTCGGAGAACGTGTAGTATACTCTACCCAAAAATTGATCGACGGAAAGCGTCATTAGCCCTAGTACTATAGCAGCTAGGAACATTGCCAGAGCCAGGTTTCGTTGAGATACGATTAACAATAAAAGTATTGCTATGCTTAGAGCGGTCCAGATGAGCATTCTTCCTCCTTATGATGTTTCCGGGGTGTTAAATCTGTACTATGAAGTTCAAGATCGGTTAACAAACTACTCAAAATTTATGGCGGATACAAGTGTAATTGTCAAACCTTGTGGGGGTGACTACATCCTCAGTTGTGCGGTTTACCAAAACTTGGCCAGGAAGTCACATAGCTTGTTACAGGGATGAATCGGCTGGTGTTAGTAATCCAACTTGTAAAAAGTACGTGTAAAAACCGCTCAGTTCAGGTATAAATTAACCTGTTGTCTTGTGAATCCACATTCCTTGAGACTTAAACTTCAAATGAGGAGATCAAATGTCCCGCAGTCAGACGAGAGTTGAGAAATTGAAGGAGGATATACTCAACGGTCCGATAATAAAGACCATATTAATACTTGGCTGGCCAGTGATGGTGTCTAACGGGTTACAGATGCTTTATAACTTGATAGATACCTACTGGCTGGGCAAGATAGGCAAGGTTGCGGTCGCCGCGCCCACGGTCGGATTTCCCGTAGTGTTCTTGTTGATTTCTCTGGGATTCGGTTTTTCTATAGCGGGTGTTTCGCTGGTGTCTCAGCATACCGGGGCCGGGAGTGAAGAAAGTGCGAATGAAGCCGCCGGACAGGTAATTTCTTTCATGTTGATCGGCGCGGTTATTATCTCCGTGATCGGTTACTTTATTGCCCCATTTTTGTTGCAAACCCTTATGAGGGTTCCTGAGGACGTATATCCCAAGGCCCTTTCTTATATACGAATAATTTTCTGGGGACTGCCCATGATGTTTATTTTTTTCGGCTTTAGATCCCTTACCAGAGGAATAGGTGACATGGTTACCCCTATGTTAATTACGGGGGGATCTATGTTGGCTAACGTTATTCTGGATCCTATATTAATTTTCGGTTTAGCTGGTCTCCCCAGAATGGGAGTCGCCGGGGCAGCTCTAGCTACTGTGTTGAGTCGGGCGGTAGCATCTTTTGTTGCCATTTATCTTATGTTTTCCGGGCGGATAGACATCAAAATCACTTTTGACTCTCTGAAACTAAGGATGAGATGGATTAGGCAAATCTTGAAAATCGGGGTGCCGTCTGCTGTTGGCCAAACAGGGACCGCAATTGGTTTTGTTTTGCTCATGGGGCTTGTTTCTCGAATGGGGGTGGTTGCCGTTACTGCCTACGGGATAGGCCAGCGAATTATTAGCTTATTGAATATTTCCATCTGGGGTCTGGCTTCTCCGTTAACTACGATGATCGGTCAAAATATTGGGGCACAAAACAAAGACCGGGCGACCACTACTGCGCATCGGGCCTTTCTTCTGTCCTTTTTTACGTTGGCTTCGTTAGCGGCGTTCGTTTTTTTATTTCGGAGGCCGCTGTTTCGAATTTTTATCGATGACCCTGCTGTAATTGAGGCAGGTGCAAGATTCTTGACCATATTTGTTTGGTCGATCCCGTTCTTTGGGATTTTTTCGTTGACAAGCTCGGTGTTTCGCGGATCGGGTCATACAAAGCCACCAATGATGCTATCGTTAGTTCGTCTACTTGTATTGCGAGTTGGATTATCCTATCTATTGGCTTTTGGAATTGTTGGACTAAATATGGGTTCAGACGGTATTTGGTTAGGCCTATTTTTTAGCAATTTTTTAAGCGGGATATTTGCTTTCCTGTGGTTTTTGAGGGGATCGTGGCGAGAGCGTACAATTGAGGAGGCCCCTGCTCAACCAATAGAAAAAGCCAAGGAATCCGCTGAGTTAAGCGGCGGTTCCGTGGATTAAGCAGAGCTGGTTTTTAAACAATATTTATTTGATAGGTGATCTTGATGAACCTGGCAATAATGCAATCACAGGTAGTTGAGTCAAAAGAAGATAACTTGTCTAAAGTGAGAGAACTTGCCGAGAAGCTAGACGATCAGGAGACCGATTTACTTGTACTCCCTGAGATGTTTAACTGTCCTTACGAGGAAAAGAAGTTCCGGGATTACGCCGAGAAAATACCCGGCAGGACTACAAATTTTTTGAGCGATTTGGCTGTGGATTTGAATGCTTACGTAGTAGGTGGTTCTATTCCCGAGTTGGACGGTCGCTCAGTATATAATACCTCGCCAGTGTTTGATCCGGGTGGTAGTATAATGGGAATCCACAGGAAGGTTCACTTATTTGACGTAGATTACCCGGGGAGGATTCAGTTTAGGGAATCCGATTACTTGAGCTCTGGTGATTCTGATACGGTTGTGGAGACGAGTTTTGCTACAATTGGAGTGGCTATATGTTATGACCTTCGATTTCCCGAATTGCTCAGGCGGATGACTTTACGGGGTTCAAAGATGCTTATCATACCGGCAGCTTTCAATACTACAACGGGCCCTGCGCATTGGCTACCACTTTTAAGGACAAGAGCAATTGACAACCAAACATTTGTCGTGGCTTGTTCGCCGGCCCGTAACTTGACCAGTAGTTATCACGCTTACGGGCATTCCCTGGTGGTTGACCCCTGGGGGAAAGTGCTGGTTGAAGCTGGAGAGTCCGAAGATCTCCTGACCGTTAGTGTCGATCTAGACAAGGTGGTTGAAATAAGAAAGAGACTCCCCATACTTGAGAGCAGGCGTCCGGAGCTTTATTAGGGCTGATATTGGCTTTTGTACTTTAAAACGAGGAGAGATATCATGAAGCTTGAAAATTTCGTTTCCGTAAACCAACTCGATCACGATGATTTTTGGGAACTAATGGCGCTTAGCAAGACTCTCAAACAGGATTTACGGGCTGGAAAGAATCGCTTGATTTTGCCGGAAAAAACGTTGGGGATGATTTTTCTTAAGCCCTCTTTGAGGACTCGAGTATCGTTTGAGGTGGGAATGACTCAGATGGGTGGTCATGCTATTTATCTTGGCCCAAACGATATCAAGCTTGGAGAGAGGGAAACGACGGAAGACATCGCACTGGTTCTCTCTCGCTATGTGGATGTTATCATGGCCAGAGTGTTTGAACATAAAACTATTGAGGATCTCGCAGAGCATTCTAGTATCCCGGTGATTAACGGTTTAAGCGATTTTCTCCATCCCTGTCAGGCTTTAGCCGACTTTTTTTCGATTTACGAAGTAAAGCGAGAGTTGGAAGGCTTAAAGCTAGCGTTTATTGGCGACGGAAATAACGTTGCTCATTCTTTAATGTACGCGGCGGCTTTGACTGGCGTGAAATTTACAATCGCTTGCCCTGAGGGATTTGAGCCAGCCGAGGAAGTCATAAATGAAGCCCAAAAGTCGACATCGGTGGAGGTTTGTCATGAACCGGAAGAAGCGGTGGTCGATGCCGACGTGATTTACACCGACGTATGGGCAAGCATGGGAGAAGAAGACATTGCGGGAGAGAAGAAGGGTAGGTTCCGGGGGTTTAGAGTGGAACCAAGCCTAGTTGGGAGAGCGAAAGAAGATGTTTCTGTTATGCATTGCCTGCCAGCACACTATGACGAAGAAATAGATCAAGCTGTTGCGCACGGACCAAATTCTATAGTTTTTGAACAAGCTGAAAACAGGATGCACGCCCAGAAGGCCCTTATAGCTTTACTGATGAACTCCTAATGAGTTTAAAGTCACTTTTCTATCGGCTATGTGGTAAACAGGAGTTGTTTCAGATCTACGTAAATTTGACACCGTCGACTCCTGATCGGTGTTTGGACTACCACGGGGAAATAGTTGGAAGTGAGGACGACGTCGTCCAGTTGCCGGAATGTAATTTTCATATTTTGCGTTTTCCGGTTGGACAGTTGGATGTTTATCGTGAGAAAAGCACGAGGATGAAAGAACTGGCGGAACAGGAACGTAGGAGGCGTGAGCTTTTTGCTCAAGGTAGAAGAGCGCTAAAGGATGGGGCATGTGAGAAAGCTGTCGAGATCTTTAAGGAATCCGTTCAATTTGACGAATATTTGGATGAGTTAAAGGAAATCTTTACACAAGGTGAAATTCAAAGGTGTCTCGAAGTAAAGCAGGAACTAAAAAGGATATTTATTCACGGATACAAAGAGAAGTTCGGTTTGCGCAGGTACGAAAGGTACCCCGAGAGAATGAGAGAGGACAGAAAAAAAGCCGGGTTAAAGACAATCGAGAAATTGTTTGACGCTCTTTAAGGCTTAGGTCATGCTCACCTGAAGGAGGGCGAGGAAGTCACTATACCATAATGAAGTTTTGGTTAAAACAAAGCGACAGGATCATTTTATTTACCGGAATTGTTCTAGCACTAAGTGCTATTGCCTATCCCCACGTTAATGCATTTATGTGCAGAGTTTGTTCTAGGATGAGTGTACCCCAAGCAGGCCATAGGGAGGTCATAGAGGTTGAAGAAGTTAAGGTGGCGTTACCTGAGTTGTCGAGGACCCAGGAAAACTTGGATCTAAACAGTGCCACGGCAACCGAACTTCAATCTCTGGACGGATTGGGCCAGGTTCTCGCTCGAAAGGTCGTTCGGTTTCGAGAAAACCATGGCAAGTTTACTTCAGTAGAAGAACTGGTGAAAGTCAGCGGAATAGGCCCTCACAAGTTGGAAAATATAGCTGAGTTTGTTTACGTATAGGGTTGGAGTAGGATCTTTACCCTTTTCGAGTTGCCGTGATGATTTCCATCTCGTCCGAGAGGTCCTCTGCTCTGTCTGAAATTTCAACCAGATTTTCCAGATACTGGCGGAGAAGTATTTTCTCAGCAAGTTCCAGTTCATCAATGGAAAACAGTTCTTGAATAAAATCTCGTTCCAGTTTGTCCACTTCACCTTCGATGTTTTCGATTGAATCCGTGTGAATTAAGATGTTCCCTCCTCCTCTAAACAGTGTTCCCATGCCCTCCTGTACGTCACTCATTATAGTGACGGTCTTACTGACTATTTTCCCGGCAATCGGTACTAGCTTTTCCGGTACCTGTATTCTTTGTAGCAAAGTGAAGTCCATGGAGGCTTCTGCAGCATTTGCAAGCTTGTCAGTTCCTTCAATTATGTCCAGTATATTCCGTCGCGAGCGCGCTAATAGTGCCCCTTCGATTAACTTTTTTTCTATCTTTCTTCGTAAGTCGTCGGCTTTTCCTTCTAATTTGTGTGTTTCTAAGGCTAACTGGTTTGCCTTATCCAGTTCATGTTGTTCGAGCCAGGTTAACATTCCTTCGCGGAATTTGACTATAGTGTTCGATACCAGGTTTACGTGTTCTAACACCATATCGTCTATGTCGGATTCAGCTTTCCATAAAGTTTTGAAAATCCCCATTATTACCACCTAATTAAGTTTACATAAGCTAGTCTGTTTTTCATGTTATTGAACAGTGGAGCTTTAGAGAAGGATGATTTGCCTGAATTGGCTTGCTCTTTACTGGAGGGGTCACCGTGACCCCGTAACTTTCGCTTGTCCCTTTCCCCCGACGTGAACGGAGGCCGAATTACACACCATACGATAGTCAGGGCTTTCGAGCCCTGATGTTTACTAAGGTGGAAGTGTTGTGTATTTTCTTCGGGGAAATAGGTTAGTTCAACCAAAGAATGAATGTTTACATTTTCACCCCGCATCACAGCGGCCCTGGAAAGCGCCGCCGATTGATAATGTCATACCTTTTACTTGCCGGCGATAGCCGGGGTTCTAGCCCCGGTGTGGACCAGGTTGGAAGTGTTGTTCAATCACCTTCGGTTGCGATACACGTAGCGGAGGTTTAGCCTCAACAATCCGCTACTTTATCAAATAAACCGTATCAAATAATACGATAGTCAGGGCTTTCGAGCCCTGATGTTTACTAAGGTGGAAGTGTTGTGT
>CAZTJJ010000014.1:0-9482 GCA_964614065.1 uncultured Thermotogae bacterium | reverse complement strand
ATACGATAGTCAGGGCTTTCGAGCCCTGATGTTTACTAAGGTGGAAGTGTTGTGTATTTTCTTCGGGGAAATAGGTTAGTTCAACCAAAGAATGAATGTTTACATTTTCACCCCGCATCACAGCGGCCCTGGAAAGCGCCGCCTAGCGATAATTAACACTTAGGCGAAGGTCTGCCTGTAATATTTCGTCTAACCTAAATCTTCCAATAAACGTGGAAGAATCGATCAATCAACATGCTAGTTAACCCGGTTTATGACTCTCCAATCTAAGACGGAACTCGTTACTCTTTTACCCCCTTCAACACCACAAACGACCCCTTATTGTAACCCTCTATCGGGTTCTCTAGTTCTTCATCAGCTTTTTCCAACCCTTTTGTTATGGTTTGGACTGCCTTTATCTCCCTAAATCCAACCGAGTTTAACGCGTCAAGAATCGAATCCGTCGTGTAAAATTTGGCAATTTTAAAGAATTTGTCCTGGTCTTTGGTTTCCCTGTATATTTTTCCTAATTCGCTATATTTGGGGATGAAGGCCACGATTATCTCTCCGCCGTGCCGGAGTATCCGGTGAGCTTCAAAGAAAGCTTTGTCTACGTCATCCACGAAGCAGATTGTAGTGACTAAGGTAGCGAGGTCGTAAGATGATGATTTCAGGGGTAGATTTTCTGCTTTTCCGATTTTTACATTGATTCCCCGAGACCGGGCAATCTTTGCCATCTCTTCTGATGGCTCTACTCCTTCGGATATTCCCAATTCGGAGGAAAACCGCCCGCCTCCGACGCCGATTTCAATCGAGCGGCCGGGATTATCCGGCATCAATTCTCTGATTGCCAGTAATTCATTGCGATAAATTGTTTCATGCTGGTCGAACCAGCTATCATATTCCTGTGGGTATTTATCAAAAGGATTGGTCTTGGCCATACTTTTCCTCCTCAATGTAAGTGAATACTTTTTTCTGATAGTTAAAGAAATCTTCGTTTGTTTTGTCTCTTTCCGTTTTGCTCAAATTGACTGAAATCTCGGCTTTCTTGTGGGCAGGTCTGTCAGTAAACAAAATGATTGTTTCTGATAGGAAAACTGCCTCCTCTACGTCATGGGTTATGAATAGTATGGTTTGGTCAAATTCTTCCAGTATGCCAAATAGCCACCTCTGCAGCTTGTCCCGGGTTAATGCGTCCAGCGATCCAAATGGTTCGTCCAAAAATAGTACCGGCGCGTCGGTCAGTATGGTCCTTAGTAATGCAGCTCTCTGTCTCATCCCCCCTGATAGCTGGTATGGATAGGAATCTTCGAATCCCGCTAAGCCGAAGGTATCCAAATGGTCTTTCGCTCTTTTCCTTCGCTCTTTTTTGTTTGTTCCATGCAGTTCCAATGGTAGTTCTACGTTTTGAATTAGCGTCTTCCAGGGAAAAAGCAACCCTTCCTGTGGGAGGTAACCTGACGACTTATAACCGCGGTGAATCTCTCCACGGTCGGGCTTGAGAAGCTCCAGCAATATCTTAAATAAGGTGCTCTTTCCGCAACCGGACGGACCCAGAAATGTTACGAAATTCGGGTTCTCCAAAGTAAAATTGATATCGGACAATACTTCGAGCCCGTTAAACGCCTTATCCAGACCTTCTACTTTTAGCAAAGTTGATTTGTTAGCTGGAATCGGTTGATAGGAATGCATTTGTGTATGCCTTTGCCACGTCGATATTTTTCTCGATGAGATTGTTTGCGTAAAGCCAATCCTTGAGTCTTTTCCAGACTTCTTCCTCCTGAAATCCCCACTTTTCAACGCCTTCGCTGTATTTATTGGAAAGATATTTTTGTGATTGCATAACCAGTTCTCGGTTTAGTTCTGGGGCGCGTTTGAGCAGTATCTCGGCTGATTTCTTCGGATTGTTTTCAGCGTATAAGTATCCGCGGGTGACGGCGCGAACGAATCGTTCCACTATTCCCGGTTTCTTTTCTATCATGGATTCGCTTGTGATGAGTATAGGTGTATAGTAGTTAAACGTGTCCGAGAGTTCTTTCGCGGGAATATAGTTGAATTCCAATTCCTCGATTTTTGCGTGGATTCCCTGCCAACCGTAGAATATCCAGAAGAAGTCAGCCATGTTATGCCTGGCGGCGGTGATGAAGTCCGTCATACCAATATTGACGAACTTAACAGATGAAAAATCAGCCCCGGCATCTCGCATAACTGACTGAATGATTTTGTTGTATAATTCGGAGCCCCAGCCTCCAAACCTGTGACCTTCGAAATCTTTCACGGATTCGATACTTTCGTGTTTGGGAGCGGCGAAACCGGAGGTGTTTTCCTGAATTATTGCTGCGATAGATACAACTGGAACTCCTCGGGCTCTTGCCATAGTTAGGGCTTCTTGATGACTAATCCCGAACTCAGTTCTTCCTGACCCAGTAAGTTGAATTGCAGTAGTTTTGGATGGCTGAACGATGTTAACTTTTAGCTCCTCTTCGGCGAAGTACCCCTGCTCCGTGGCTACGTACACTCCGGTGTGATTTGTATTAGGGGTCCAGTCTAAGGTTAATTTGATCTTGGTGACTCCGGACACACATAGGTTGATTGACCCCATTAAAACTAGCAACAGGATAAGTAAACCAACTGTCATCAATTGATTATTGGTTTTGTGCATAGTTACCCTCCTCTTGTTTCCAGGGTGTTAGATAAGTTGCTAAATTGTCCGCAATTTTGAATATGGTGAAACTTGCCAGCATTACCAGCACAATTGCCCCAAACAGCTTGTCCGTTTGGAAGGAGGTCAGAGCTCTGGTCATGTAAATACCCATTCCTTTTACTCCGCCCAGCCATTCTCCAATCACCGCGCCAAGCACGCTGTAGGTTGCGGCAATTCGCAAACCGGCGAAAATGCCCGGGAGCGAGGATGGAACTATTAAGTGTTTGTAACATTGCCAACGTGACGCGTGCATGGTTTTCATCAGATCAAGCATATTTCTATCCACTGATTGGAATCCCTCATAAGAATTTACGCTAATCGGGAAAAAGCAGACGAAGCTGACGATGGCAATTTTTGCGGTGACCCCCAGGCCAAACCAGATAAGGATCAGCGGAGCTATAGCTATGAGAGGTATAGATTGTGACAGTACCAGATATGGATAGACGAGCTCTCCTGAGAACCTGAAAGTGTGCATGAGTACTCCGATTGTGAGTCCGATTGCGGTTGCCAGAAGGAGGCCGACGATGGTTTCTAACATTGTGACCGAGAAGTGGCCCGCAAGGACGAATCTGTCCTTTATTATTGCCAGAACGATCTGGTAGGGAGAAGGAAGAATATAATCGGGTATTTTAAAAAACCAGACTGTGAGTTGCCATAACCCCAAAAAGCTTCCCACGCTGAGGAAATCAATCAGAAACCTGGCTTTACTCTGTGCCCCCAAAAGCTCCACCTCTAGTTGCTAGACCTGCACTCAGTAAGACGAACAAGCTGAATATTTATGGGGAAATTTGTCCGATGAAATCGGGTGAGAGACCTTCCTCCGCCGGTATTACCCGGTTCAGGTTCTAAGGGTCGAGGTTTTTCCTCCTCTCAGCCCGACTTACGAGCTCCCCTTTTCGTGTCAAATGTAAATCAGATGGAGCAGGATTTCAAGCAAGATTATTAAATTTGGCCATGGTTCCTGTTGTAATCAGCGAGCCTTGTCCAGAATTCGTCGTGATCCAATTGGGCTACTCGTTCGACTTCGTTCTTTGAACGTAATTTAACCTCGTTTTCTTCTGTAATTTGACCAATTGGGGACAGGTCCAATTTCAGTCCGGAGATCGCGCTTTGAAACTCATTCGCGCGGTGCTGAGGAACTACGGCAATGGCGGAGCCGATGCTGGTAATTTTTCTGGGGTCCAGATGTAGATGCTCGCAAACTTGCTGGATTGCTGGATCTATTAGGACATTTTTTTCCTCAATTACAAGGCCGTGGTTCGTTCCACTGATTAATTCTTGAGCTCCGCCAATTAGCCCTCCTTCCGCAATGTCGTGAACCCTCTTCAGGTAACTAAACTCTTTGGTTAGGCGGTTCAGGGTGTTTGTTGGTCTAAGACTATCGAATTTGCGCTTTAGTCTGTCTAAGCTGGGTGGGTCGAGCACTTTCCGTATTCTGTCGGGGAAGTAAAGAGCAAAGATAACCACGGATTCCAAACCCAAATGATTCAAAAGGTAAAGTTTGTCACCTGGAGACATGGTGCCCGAGAGTAATTTGTTTCTTTTGCCAATTCCAAGTACCGTTCCTGCACCAACTATAGGGAAAGAACCCTTTTCACATCTACCCGTGTGACCACCAACGACCGCCACTTCTTCTCGATCTGCCTCCGCTACAAATTCTCTCCATATTTCTTCAAATTTTTTGTAGCTTACACTGGGAGGGAGGTTCCAGTTAGTGATTAGATAGTTCGGCGGGATTCCGCTGACTGCTACGTCGCTGGCAATTACATGAAAGGCAAGCCTTGCTGAGCGTTTCCAGCCCAGCTGGGGGCTTATTGCCAGGGGATCTGTGGACGCGACAAGTACCAAATCCTTTGGCAGTCTCAACGCGTTGAAGTCCGAGCCGGCCTGGGGCGATGATAATAATGTCGAGTCGTCTTTGATATGAGGAAAAACGTATTTGGATAGCTCCTGCTGATTGAATTTCCCCAATGGATAAGTTTTAGTGGACATATCCTCGGTCCTCTAGTTTGATTATCTCACCGTTTATGGCCATTTTTACTCCATCCCGAGCGGTTACTTTTCCAATTGTTTTTACTCCTAGCTTTGCTAGTTCAAACTCGTGTTCCGGAGGAATCGTTGCCAGGAGTTCGAAGTCTTCGCCAGTGAATAAGGTCAGTTCTCTTTTTTCTTCGGCTGTGTTCGCCAGTTTGTCGACAGTTGAGGCGTACGGTAATTGTTTTTCGGTTATTCGAAAGCCTACGTTACTGGATTCTGATATCTGATGTAACGACCGGGCAAGCCCGTCGCTGATATCCATCATGGACGTTGAGAACTTCCCCAGTTGTTTACCTTCTTCAATCCTTGGTTCGAATTGAAACAGCTTGTTCGCCAGATCAGTTTCCCCGTTTGCGAAGAGCTTTAATGCAGCTCCTGTTCGCCCCAGGTCTCCTGTTACCGCTACCAGATCATCGGGATTAGCTCCTGACCTAAGCACAGGGTTTTCCGCTTTTCCCAGTGCGCTTGTGGTTATAGTCAGCTCATCGTGGTGGTCCAGATCTCCACCCACGATCTTACATCCGGACAAGGAACAGACCTCCTCGGCCCCGGAAAGAAACTCCTCCAGTTCCGCTTTGTCGAAGTCTGGCGCGCCGTAGGCGATCAGCACTGCAATTGGAATACCACCCATTCCAGCGACATCGGACAAACTGACCGCTACTGAACGCCAGCCCCTGCTGTACGCAGTTGCTTCTGCCGGAAAGTCCGTCTTTCTGTGTAGCATGTCCGTGGTTAACAACAGGTTTGTGCCCAGTTCTTCTAAGACGTAACAATCGTCACCCACAGGCATTCTATTTGCCAGCCAGCGCAAAGCTTCCTTTTCGTTCATTTTGACCTCGTACTTCGGATATCGAATGCGTAAAAAGGTCTTGGGTTTATCCTTTTCGCCGTATTAGACTATAAGCGGGACTGAATTGTCCGTCAACAGAATGGATTATTTCATCTTTCGGCACCCGCTTTTTTCATCGTGCACTCTGCAACCTAATTCGTCCAAAGGGCGTTTCAGAACTGCTCAATTTTAGGTATAATCATGTTACAAACTGCCAGATGTAGACGATATTACATGGATGAAATAACTTCTTATAAGACTTTAGCGGATATATCCAGGGTGAAGCTAAACCGAGGGGGCTCTCGTTTCATTGGCACTGGGAGGTTTTGTCCTTCCGAAGAGGATCTTCTAGGAGCGAGGGAGGAAATCGAGGGCGAGTTTTCCGATTCCACACACGTTTGTTCGGGCTCTATTATCGTACAGGACGGTAGAGCTATTGAGCGGTACGAAAACGACGGGGAGCCTTCCGGCACCGCAGGCGAGCCAATATTGGGGGTTTTGAAGGGTAAAGAGTTGCGAAATTGTGCTATATTTGTGGTCAGGTATTTTGGCGGAACTAAACTGGGAACCGGAGGTTTGGTCCGAGCCTATTCCGATGCTGCCCGAGGAGTGATCGAGGAGTCGGAGATCGTTACACGTAAACCCCGAGTATCTCTCACCCTTCTCTTTGATTACCCGCAGACTGGCAGAGTAATGAATATTCTGGCCAAGTTCGATCAGGCAGAAGTAGTTAAACGGGATTATGGCCAGAAGGTGAATCTGGAAGTTTTAATAGCTGTTGAGGACCGCGACCAATTCGTAAATTCATTGATCGAGTCAAGCTCTAACAAGGTCGAGGTGGAGGGTAGATCTAACTATGCTTGATTACATACGGGGTAAACTTGTCAGTTACGACCAGGACTCGCTGGTGATTGAGTCCGGGGGAATTGGTTACATGATCAGTCCTTCTCTCTCGATATTTAACCAACTTCCCGAGGCAGGTGAACAGGTCAAAGTCTATCTTCACCTTGAGGTAAAGGAGGACGATCTAAGTTTGTACGGATTTTCCAGCCCCCAGGAACGCGAGCTGTTTAGGATAGTATTGTCCGTCTCTAGAATTGGCCCAAAGACGGCACTCACTATTCTTTCCTCTCTGGATAAAGGTCAGTTTCGTCGAGCAATTATGGGTGAAGAACTAGCTACGCTGACCTCGGTTAAAGGTATTGGTAAAAAAACAGCACGTAGACTTGTCGTTGAACTGAAGGATAAGGTTTCGAAACTCGAATTTGGGGCAGCTCAGGAGGTCGGCGGGGCAACCGAGGAAGTAAGCCTGGCCATACAGGCGCTGACATCCGATTCCATGGGATTCAATATTCAAGCCGCTCGCGAAGCTGTTTCTCGCGTCCGAAGCGATCAGGACGGCGACTTGGGGGTAGAGGAGCTGGTACAATTAGCGTTAAAGGAACTATCCTAATGGTTTATTTGAATTTCTGTAGTTCTTTTTGTGCCTCCGCGATCTCTTTTTGTAGTAGTTGAATTTCCTTTTCGTCCGTTTCTTCGGTTAAGCCGGCACGGAGTTCTTGTTTTAATTGTGTGATTTTCTTTTGTTTAAATTTCTTGATCAGATCCTTGACGGCCTTTTCGGTTGATTTTTTCTCAAACCTGACATCGAGTAGCGAAATTTGAGAGAACTTCTTCCTTTCCTTTTCTCCCATCTTATTTACTATTTCTTCGGTTGATAGTCCGTCGTTTTTCCCCGCAATTAGCTTGTTAGCAAGTGTTTGTAGTTGTGGATCTATCTGTTCGAGCACGCCTTCTTCCCGTAATTTCTCGTGGCTGATCATGTCCTCGATTAACAAGTAAATTACCCACTCGTCCAGGGTCAAGTCCTCCTGGCTCCGTTCGACCCTAAGACCCGATGGTGAATCTAGTTCTTGTTGAGGGTACCTAACTCGATTTTCAATTTCCGTTTCCGAAACTTTCAACAGGTCCTTTAACTGGTTGACCAGCTCGTGACGCAGGGGCGGGCTGTCTATGTCACTGAGGAAATTGGTGCTTTCCCTGAGCGCTCTTTCCCGTCCGGATACCGTGGAAAGATCAAATTTTTGGGTCAGCACTTCTATATAAAACTCGTGAAATGGGCTCAGGTCCTCGATTGCTTTCTCGAACCGCTCTCGTCCTCCTTTTTCTATTAGATCTGCCGGATCAGCATCTGGGGGTAAATTTGCAATCTTAACAGAGAGTCCTACATTTCGAAGAAGTTTTAATCCTTTTAGTGTTGCTTGTTGCCCTGCTTGGTCTCTATCGTACGCAATAACTACTTCGGAAACGTATCTTGCCAGCAAGTTCGCCTGAACCTTGGTGAGAGCGGTTCCCATGCTTGCCACTATGTTTTTCAATCCTCTGCTGTGAGGGGCAATTACGTCGGTGTATCCTTCAACCAGAATACCCCGGTCGGTTTTCCCCATCGCACGGCGGGCCTCGGGAATCCCGAATAGTACCTGACCCTTCTTGAATAACGGGGTATTGGGAGAATTCAGATATTTTGGCTCGTCGTCAGGGTCCAATATTCTACCACCGAAAGCTATTACGTTACCACGCGGCGATTTGATTGGTATCATTAATCTGTTGCGGAATCTGTCGTAGTATTTTCCTTTCTCCGATTTGTTTGCCAGCCCAGCTTTCTCCAGCTGACTCAAGGAGTATTCTTGTTTGAATTTGTTGGTTAGAGAATGCCAGTTTGGTAAAGCGTATCCCAGGTTAAATTCTTCGATAACTTTTTTTGCGTAACCGCGGCTTTCTAGGTAATTTCTAGCTTTTTTCCCCGGCCCCCTTCGAGATAGGTTTTCGTGGTAGTACTCACTTGCCTCGTTCATTATCTCCGTTAAGTTCCCGTCTTGTGAGCTCCGCTGATCACTGGGAATTTTGACACCAGTCTCGCGGGCCAGCTGGCGAGCTGCCTCCGGGAAGGACAGGTTTTCAATTTCCATCAGGAAGTTGAATACGTCCCCACCGGCTCCGCAGCCGAAGCAGTGCCAGAGTTTTTTCGTGGGGTCCACGGTTAGTGAAGGATCGTTGTCCTCGTGGAAGGGACAAACGCCCTTGTAGCTACTTCCCGAACTTTTCAAGCTGACGTAGCGGGATATCAGCTCGACTATATCGCTCTTTTTCCTGATTTCGTCAATTATCTCTCTATCCATTTTGAACCAGGTCTTGTAATAGAGGAGAGTGATCGAGCTCGGCTTGCAGGTCTGTTGTCGGGCCGTGACCGGGGAATATTGTCCAGTTGCCTTCAAGCTTTACCAATCTGGCCAGTGATTGCCTTAAATCTTTAGCTGATCCCCCCGGTAAATCTGTACGCCCAAACCCACCGGCAAAAATAAGGTCGCCGACAAAAAGTTTCTTCTCGTCGAGTTCGGCCAGAGTAATACTCCCCGGTGAGTGACCGGAAGTTTCCCAGACTTGTAGGTTTGCGCTCCCCAATTTTATGGAACAGTTTTCGGTCAGTAACTTCTTAGGTTCGATATAAGAATTGTTGTCTTTTTGATACAAATCGTGGTCATTTTTGCTTATGAAAAAGTCAGCATTTAGCTCTTTAACCAATTTAGGTAGAGCATTTACGTGATCCCAGTGGAAATGGGTAGCCACTATCCATTTTACTTTCGGTTCTAGCTTACCGTGATCTCTATTTCCGTTGGGTTCCCTGAAATTCAGGTTTTTTAAGATTTTACCGGGGTCTCCACCGGGGTCTATGATTCCAGTTTCCCCTTTGGAATAGATCAGGTAACAATTTGTAGATAAAGAGCCAACTTCCAACTTTTTAATTTCCATAACAGGTTTATTATACCTAAAGCAACGAGCAGTTCGAACATGTTCATTTGACGGACTAGGTTGTTCGAGCATTTGATTTTACAAGGCGGTTGCCAAAATGAGTATGACCACAGTGACAAAGAA
>CAZTJJ010000013.1:0-30527 GCA_964614065.1 uncultured Thermotogae bacterium | reverse complement strand
AGAGCCATGTACTTTAAAGCCAGGTTAGTAATTCTTGATGAGCCAACAACCGCGCTGTCAGTCAGGGGTAGAGACCAGGTGTTGAACCTTGTAAAGCACATGAAAGGTGAGGACATTTCAGTGATTTTTATTACGCATAATATTCACCATGTGTATCCTATAGCTGATAGGTTTGTCGTAATGTCACATGGCAAGATAGTGAAGGAAGTTGACAAAAAAGATACCACCTTAGAGGAAATCGAGTCTTTGCTTGCTCACAAGGGTGTAGGATTAACAGAGTGAAAGTAGAAATTGGGGAGATACCATGAATACTCGACAGCGGTTTCTGGAGTCAATGAAGAATTTCAATACGGACGTTCCGACAATGAAATGGGAGTTCGGATACTGGGGGGAGACAATTAATCGGTGGTATAGGGCAGGATTACCGAGGAGGAATCCGCCAAAGCTACCTCGGGAGATTACTACCCCAACTGCATCCTTATATGTACCGGCATGGAATAGTGATAATCCATATGTAAGTGAAAGGGAGTACCCTGAAGGTATAGCCATAACTGGTGGAGGTCTCTATACGCCTACTCAAGGTTTTCCACTGGACAACGACGTCAAAGATTGTACCGGCATGGATGAAACACAGAGATTGGTGGATCTCAATTTGTTGTTTTATCCTATGTTTGATGTGCGAACCATTCGGGAAACGGAAGATAAATTAATCTATAGAGATATTGATGGAGTAGTTAGAACTTTTCTAAAGGAGACGGCCACGTTGCCGTCCTGGCGCGAAACGCCTATTACGGGTTGGAACAGCTGGGAAAAGTTGAAGGAAGAACGGATCACCTTTAATCACATTAGGGATAGGCTGCCCGAAGATTGGAACGAGAGGGTTGCAAGTTATCACAATAGAGATTATCCGTTGGGACTTGGAGGATATCCCCAGGGGTTTTTTGGTACACCGGCCCACCTGCTTGGGTACGAAAACCTGTTCAAATGGTATTATCGCAAGCCCGATCTCATTCATGACATCCTAAATACTTTTACAGAGCTTTGGATAGCCGTCTTCTCTGAAGTTCTCAAGGATGTCGAGATAGATCATGTACAGATCTGGGAGGATATATCTTATGGAAGTGGCTCCATGGTATCCCCAAAAGTGATACGAGAATTTATGGTGCCCTATTACAAAAGGATGACTGATTTTCTGATAAGCGAAGGGGTTGACTTAATTTTTGTAGATACGGATGGCGACTGTATGGATATCATTCCACTATTCGTTGAAGCAGGTGTCACGGGAATGCTCCCGTTTGAAGTGAGTGCGGGGATGAATGTAGTCAAAGCGAGAGAAAAGTTTCCTGATTTAGCAATGATGGGTGGAATCCCAAAATCAGAGATCACGAAAGGTAGAGAACGGATTGACGAGATTCTTAAGCCCGTGGAGCACCTTTTACATAAAGGTGGCTACATACCTTTTGGAGATCATTTGATTCCTCCCGATGTACCGTGGGAAAATTTTAGGTATTATCGTGAGCGTCTGAATGACCTGATAGAAAATACGTAACCATTTATTGCCGTCCCGTAGAAGTTTACTGGTGAGGAGGTAATTAGGATGACAGAAAATTCGTTTGGAGCTAAGAAATGGTTTTTTCCAGATGGTTATTTGCCTGAACCGGAGGATAGCCCGGTTGGTCCAAGTCATGAATCAGTTTGCATTTTGAATCCCTCGAAAAAAAAGGCAATCGTCGAGGTAACCATATATTTCGAAGCTGAAGACCCGATTGAGGACGTACAGTTAGAGGTTGGCCCCAATAGAGATATGCATTTTAGATTGGACAGGTTCAAGGAATATTCTGGTGTTGATCTACCCACAAATACACCATATGGTTTGCAAATAATCAGTAATGTGAACGTAATTTGTCAACTTTCGCGAATGGATACAAGAGACGATAACCTGTCGTTATTTACGACAACAGGGTATTGGGAGAACTAGCCATCGTCAGCTATAAATTGTTCAGAGTGCTCAGGCTTAACTCGTAGGTGGTATGAGTGAATTCTAAAGAAAGAGTAGAATTAGCTTTAAGTCGTGAAAGAAGTCCGGATCGTGTGCCTTTGCAATTTGATTTATGCGGGGAGCTTCTGGAATTCTTTTCCAGCAAGTTGGAAATACCTCTTACTTATAATGAGTCTTACTATGAAGATCTCAAGTACAGAATCTCTGCAAACAAACTGAGAACATCAATGGGATCCGATTGTATAGTGGTAGGCGGTGGTCTTCCGACAGGTTACAATCTAAAAAAACTCACAAGTGGCCATATCATAAATGAATTCGGGATGGAAATGCGAGAAGGACCGTTATATATGGAAGTTGTTGATGCGCCACTTTCAGATATCGAACGCGCCAGAGAGGCTGAGGGGTACGATTTCCCTGACCCTCACGCTTCAGGCAGGTTCAAGAGTGCAAAAGAGGATATTCAGAAGTTTAACGCTGAATACTATGTAATTGGTGACTGTGAGTTGACCATGTTCGAACTTTCTTGGCATTTAGTAGGAATGGAAAAATTCCTGCGGGATCTGTCCCTTAAAAAGGATTATATAGAAGTACTGCTGGAGAAATCTATCACCTGGACCGAGGGAGTGGCTACGGAATTAACCCATCTTGGTGTAGATGCTTTGTGGTTTGGAGACGATGTTGGGGCACAAAATGGGCTATTGATATCGCCGGAGTTGTGGAGGAAACAATTTAAACCGAGATACAAAGCGTTATTTGATAAAGTTAAAAATATAGATGAGGAAGTAACCATTATTTTTCACAGCGATGGAGCGGTTGCGCCGTTGATAGGGGATCTTATTGAAATTGGTGTAGATGTATTTAACCCCGTACAACCTGGGGTTCCCGGCCACGATCCAAGGGGGCTCAAAGATCAATTTGGTCAGGATATATCTTTCTTTGGTTCGATTGACCAACAGAAGTTATTACCTCATGGAACACCTGAAGAGATAGAGAAAGACGTACGTTCAAAAATCGAAATTCTGGGGGAAGGTGGAGGATTTATGATTGCACCTGCACACATCGTTCAGTCCGATACTCCTCCGGACAATGTGGAAACCTTTATTGAAGCCGCAGAAAAATATGGACAGTATACATAAATGTTTTACTAAGGCTAATGCTCTAAGTGTGTCTTCGAATGGCTTTTTCGAATTCTAAATAGTAGGTGAGAATTTATGAATGCTTGGATGGGCAAAAATACATTAGTTGACTTATCAAGTGGAAGCGTGAAAATTAATGATACGGATGAGGAACTTGCCTCAAAGTTTTTAGGGGGTCGGGGGTTTGGAGGAAAGATTCTTTTTGATCGACTGGATTCGGGAATAGATCCTCTTTGTGAAGAGAACCTGATAATCGTCGCTGTGGGACCGCTGACCGGGGGGCCTGCACCAACACCCGGTAGGTTTAGTGCGTCGACTAAATCACCCCTAACGGGCACTATAACTGACTCCAACTGCGGTGGAGACTGGGGTCCGGAGTTTAAACGAACAGGTTACGACTATCTGGTGATTGCAGAACGCGCACCGCAACCAACCTACATAACGATAATTGATGGCGAAATAGAATTGTACGATGCGAGCGATCTATGGGGTCTGAAAACCACCGATACAACCAAAGCACTTCGGGAAGAGCACGGTGATGATGTAGAGGTGCTCACTATCGGACCTGCTGGAGAGAACAAAGTTCGATTTGCAACAGCTATGACTGGTCATAGTGCACTGGGCCGCGGCGGTTTAGGCGCAGTTTTTGGAAGTAAAAATCTGAAAGCAGTTGTAGTGAAAGGTAAAGAGAAAATTAGTTATGCAGACAAGGAACGGTTGGTTTTCGTCAACCGGGAGGCAGTTCGCAACATTAATCAAAGTCCAATAACCTCGAAAGCTTACCCCCAATTTGGTACCGCGGTGTTAATGAATGTAATAAACGAGGCCGGAATGTTACCGAAAAATAACTTTCGTAATTCTGATATTGTCGATGAGGTCGAAAACGTCTCCGGTGAGGCAATTAGGGAGCAAATATTAGATGGTCAAACCGGTTGCTGGGGGTGCATGATCAGGTGCAAACGCGATACCTCGTTGAAGAATGAGTCCGGAGAGGGCCCCGAATACGAGACTGATTGGGCGCTTGGGCCCAATTGCGGTAACTACGATCTGAACAAGATCACCCAGGCAAACTATTTATGTAATGAATACGGGCTGGATACTATTTCTGCGGGTTCGACCATAGCGGCGGCCATGGAGTTGAGCGAGGAAGGGGTTATTGACTATGGAGTTACATTTGGCGATTCGGATCAAGTTGTAAGCCTGATCGAAAAAATCGCGAAGCGAGAAGGGATTGGGAAAGAGTTAGCGGAAGGTTCGAGAAGGATGACCGAGAAATTTGACAGGCCGGAGCTGTCGATGCACGTAAAAGGACAGGAACTGCCGGCTTACGATCCCCGCGGCGCCCAAGGTCAGGGTCTGTGTTATGCTACTTCTAATCGGGGGGCCTGTCACCTAAGGGGAGGATACTTAGTTGGTGCGGAGATCCTTGGTGCTCCAGAGATGATAAATCGCTTTGGCCACACCGGCAAGGCAAGCCTTGCTATGGAGGAGCAAGATGTTGGAGCAGTATACGACTCTTTGACCATATGCAGATTTTCTCATTACGCGGTCTCAAATCCAATGGTTGCCCGGCTTCTTTCCGCCGCTATTGGAGAACGCATAGATACTGAAAAGTTGATTCAGATAGGAGAAAGGGTTCACAATTTGGAAAGGCTGTTCAATATCAGAGAAGGTTTTACTTCGGATGACGACACCCTTCCGGAAAGATTGTTAACCGAGCCACTGAAAGCTGGCCCGGCGGAAGGTCACGTCGTGGAACTTGAACCGATGATAGAGGAGTATTACGAAACTAGGGGATGGGATGGGGAAGGCAGACCTACACAGAAGAAAGCTAACGAGCTTGGATTGGAGGAGGAATATGAGCAAATACAAAGCTGATGATGTGATAAAGCGATTTCAACACGTGGGTAGTGCTCTTTATCAAAGGGGGCTGGAGAACTCTCATAGCGGAAACTTAAGTGTGAAGGTCGGAAACAGACTATTAATTACCCGAAGAGGCTCTCAGTTAGGTTTTCTCTCAAAAGAAGATATTGTTGAAACAGGACTGGAAAAAGATGATAGTGGTATCGCTCTTGCATCTTCTGAAGTTGGTGTTCACCGTGCTATATATCGTGAGACCAATGCACTCGCCATCGTTCACACACATCAAATTGCTGCTACAGCCCTATCTTTTCTACGGGATGAAATAATTCCGATAGACGTGGAAGGTGGATATATTCTTCGCAAAATCCCTGTCGTAACCTGTAAAGAAGGATCGGGTTCAAAAGAAATGGAAGAAAAAATACCTCAGGCTTTGAAAGATTATAAAATCATCATGTTAAAGGGCCACGGAGCGTTTGCAATTGGTGACCATTTGGAAGAAGCTTGGCATTATTCAGAAACTTTGCAAAATATCGCAAACATTATTTTCATGGTCAAGGTAATGGGCGGTGACATTGAGCAGCTTCAGGAAAGAGATTTGGATGCCTGGTAGGCGTATGTAAGTTAAACTGGGGGCACCAGGACCCTCTGATCAAATACTGTTCTTTTGCGAATTACGTGGAGTGTAGTTATAACAATGAAACAATCAAACATCATTGCAATTGATTTAGGTGCAAATAGCGGAAGAGCGATAGTAGGTCGGTTTGGTAAGGGCCAGCTTGAAGTCGACGAACTCCATCGTTTTTCGAATGGCCCTGTTTCAGTTCATGGCAGGTTGTATTGGGACGTCCTGAAAATGTTTACTGAAGTAAAAGAAAGCCTCTGCAAGTACGCCAGCAAGTACGATGAAGAACCACTATCCATAGGAATAGATAGTTGGGGGGTAGATTATAGCCTGTTCGACTCCAGAGGCAGGTTAATTCATAATCCGGTGCATTATCGCGATGTTAGGACTCAAGGAAAGATGAAAGAAGCCTTTGAAGTAGTTCCAAGAGAAGAAATCTTTCGAGAAACAGGTATACAATTTATGGAACTGAATACCTTGTATCAGCTTTTCGCTCAGCAACATGAGGATCCGGAAAGTTTAGACTACGCCCAAGATTTCTTGATGATGGCAGACGTTTTCCACTACTTTTTAACAGGTCAAATGACTTCGGAGTTTACCCTTACAACTACTTCCCAACTTTACGATCCCGTTAAAAAGCGATGGGCGTCCGGTTTATTTGAAAAGTTCAATTTTCCTATGGAAATAATGCCCAAAGTGATTGCTCCAGGCACACAGGTGGGAAATTTAACAGCAGATATTGCTGAAGATGTAGGGCTAGGTCAGATCCCGGTAATTGCTCCTGCTTCACACGATACGGCCTCGGCCGTTGCTGCTATCCCTGCAAGCGGTAGGAGCTGGGGGTTTATTAGCTCTGGAACCTGGTCATTGCTTGGTAAGGAAATAACAGATCCCCTTATAAATCAGGATGTCCTGGATGCCAATTTTACCAACGAGGGAGGGGTTGCTGGTACTTATCGTTTCTTGCGTAATTTGACTGGGTTATGGCTTGTCCAGGAGTGTAAACGCGAATGGGCCAGAAATGGTGAAAATTATTCTTACGAAGAACTAACGAATATGGCGAGCCATGCTGATGGTTTTAGCTCCTTTGTCGATCCCGATCACCAAATTTTTCAACCTCCGAGGGATATGCCGAGAAGAATCTGCCAATTCTGCTCACAAACTGGCCAGGAAATACCTGCCGGGAAGGCTGAACTGATAAGGCTTATACTCGACAGTCTGGCCCTCAATTATCGGTACGTTATGGATAAGTTGGAAAGCCTTTTGAAGGAAAAGATAGAAATAGTTCATATAGTTGGGGGTGGTGTGCGCAACCAGTTGCTTTCTCAGTTTAGCGCTAACGCCCTTAATAGAACGGTCATCACGGGGCCAGCTGAGTCTACGGCAATTGGCAACGTTTTGGTTCAAGGGATAGAGCTCGGCGAGATCAGCTCGTTGAGTGAAGGAAGGAAAATAGTAGGTAATTCGGTCAATCTGGAAACTTATAAGCCAGAAAATATTAATGTCTGGAATGATGCTTATAAAAGATTCTGTCAACTTAAGGCTCAATCTACAAGCTGAGGTGACTGTTATGAGTGAGATATGGCAGGATAAGTACGAACTTTTACAACAGGAATTGGCGGAACAGGATATAGATATCGACGAACTAAAAGAAAAAGTGAAGAGCTTAAATATTGAGACGCCTTCGTGGGGATATAGCAACGCAGGGACACGGTTCATGAAGTTTGAGGAGCCGTATGCAGCTACAAATATTGAGCAGAGGCTGGAGGACGCTGCTCAGGTTCATAAGCTTACTGGTGCCTGTCCTTCCGTAGCCATACATATACCTTGGGATGAGGTTTCCGACTATCAAGAATTACGGACCCGGGCCCGGAACCTTGGGCTTGAAATTGGTGCGGTGAATCCAAATCTTTTTGAAGATTACGATTACAAGTTTGGCAGCTTAGCTCATCCGAAGAAGTCAATTCGAGATAAAGCAGTTGACCACGTCCTGAATTGCATCCGGATCATGAAGGAGGTTGACTCAGACGTATTGAGCGTATGGTTGGGTGACGGCACAAACTACCCCGGCCAGGACGATTTCAGAGATAGGAAGCGACGGCTGGAAGATTCTTTTGCCCGGATCTATTCTAGTTTACCGGACGACGCAAAAATGCTAATTGAATATAAGCCATTTGAGCCATCCTTTTACCATACTGATATTGCTGATTGGGGGATGGCGCTTAACTTCTGCCGCGAACTCGGGGGCAGAGCCAAAGTTTTAGTGGATACGGGGCACCACCTCAAAGGTACCAACATTGAACATATAGTTTCTCTCTTAATTGAGGAGGGTATGCTTGGGGGTTTCCACTTTAACAATAAAAAGTACGCTGATGATGATCTGACGACGGGTTCAATCAATCCCTACGAAATATTTCTAATTTTCCTGGAAATCGTTAAGGGTGAATCAAATCCAGGTGCCCAAGAGAATCTGGAAATCTCGTATATGGTTGATCAGATGCATTTTATTAAAAACAAAATTGAAGCGATGATTCAGACTGTTGCTACTGTTTTAAGATTGTACGCCAAAGCTTTACTCGTAAACCAGGATAAACTAAAAAAAGAGCAGAAAGAAATGAATCCTGTCAAATGTGAAGAAGTCCTAAAACGAGCGTATGAAACTGATGTTAGTCCGTTGATAAAAAAGATCTTCTTTGAGCGATGTGGTTCTCCGGACCCGCTTGTCGAGTTCCGAGAGAGTGGGTACATGAAAAAAATTACTGAAGACAGGGCCCATTAATTCAACTTAATTTTAGGAGCGAATAGTGAAGATCCAGTTACCGTATGGTAGGTCCGTACAAGAATTAGATATTCCGGACGGGGAGAAAGTGGATGTAGCTGAAACTTCCACTTTACAGCCGAGTGGAACTATTGAAGAAATAGTGGGCTATGCACTGGACAATCCAATTGGGTGCAGAAGATTAGAAGAATTGGCCCGGGAAAAGAAGCGTAATAACAGGGATTTTCACGTCGCAATAATGATTGATGACAAGACCCGGGCCTGTCCGGATCACGTACTTGCACCTCTGTTAGTAAGAAGGTTGGTTAAGGTGGGTGTACCTGTTGAAAGGATAGCCATTTTTGTAGCCACAGGTTTACATGAGCAACCACCGGAGGATGAAGTTAGAGAGCTTGCTGGTGGAACCGATTTACCGGACGGCGTCGTACTAATTGGGCACAGTGCTAGCCATTCCGATGTAACTCTAATTGGCAGGATTGCAGGGAGCTACGATGTAGAGATAAACACCAAGGTGATAGAGGCCGATTTAAAGGTATCAACCGGGTTCATTGAACCTCATTTTTTTGCAGGCTTTTCTGGTGGCCGTAAGAGTGTTTTGCCCGGCGTTGCTTCGGAGACAACTATTCTAGGCAATCATTCTTTTCAAAATATCGCCAATCCTAATGCCAGTACGGGGATATTGGCGGGTAACCCTGTACACGAAGAAGCGTTGCAAGGAGCAAAACTAGCGGAATTAGATTTTATTTTGAACGTCGTTCTTAATAAGAAACAGGAAACAGTTCATGCTGTTGCGGGTCATTATAATCAAGCATTCATGAAAGGTGTCGCTTTGGATATCGAAGTGGCCAGTATTCCACTAGAGAGACGGTATGATGCTGTGGTAACGACAAATAGTGGTTCACCCCTTGATTTAGATTTGTATCAAACAGTCAAGGGTATCTACACTGCTTCCTTGGTCGCAAAACCCGGAGCTCCAATAGTTGTAGCATCCGAGTGCTCTTCGGGGGTGGGCCCACAAATGTTTTACTCTCTCAGTAAAGCAAACTCAGATCCGCAGGGTGTGCTGGACCATATAGAAGAGAACGGCCCAATTGTGGCGGGATGGGAAAACCAGGTGCTATGTGATGTGCTGATCGATCATGAAGTCCTTATCAAATCGTCTTTACCAGATAGTACTATCAAGGACATGATGCTTACACCCATTGAAGCTGTCAATGTAGTGGTGAGGAAATTAATTGAGGATATGCAAAGCGACCAAAGGCTATTGGTTCTACCAAGCGGGCCGTTCGCCTTGCCATACGTAAGCGGTTCCGAACTTGACTCTCAAATCAGCAAGTATCGGGTTTGATTCACCGATTGGAAGAAGTTGACCGGCTTTAGATAATTACCGGCACTTCTCGGTCAGTAGTTAGGTATGTTTGTCAGCTACAGTAGATGCCCCGTAGGAATCGGGCTTGGTTCTGACTTGAAAACCACTGCCAATTATCATTCCAACAACTTCGTCAATCATTTCTTTTGTCTTTCCATGTTGGCCGACGTCGACGTGTATTTCCATGTTATAATCTAGCAAAGTTTCTTCTTCAAGTCGTTTCATTAACTCTTTTGCCAGTTCAAATGAAAGAAATGCTTCTTTGTAAATCTTGTCCCTGAGGGTATAAATCCCATCTTCACGGACTCGCTTCCAGAAGTATCTACCACCCTTGCCCATTCGGTGAACCACGATGGCACTTACAAAATCGATTTCATGGTCTCCTGATGGCGCATGTGAGTCTGTGCCGACGACAACTTCGTATTCGGAGCGTTGATCTTGCTCCATCATGCCCACTATTTCATCGATAACTTCTCCAAAGTTAAGCCTGCCCTCGGTCGGGTTGTAGAATTGTATCAATTTTAAACACCGTGAGGATTATATCTTATAGATCACCAATTTCAATAAGTTCAGAAAACTTTTGGTAAATTGTCACCATCCATTGCAGAAGACAGGGAACCGTCAGGGCAGCGACAAAGGTTCTGAGAATTCTATTGGTGGAAAGCAAATGGGGTTGTAATATATTGAATTTCGGGGATTAGCCTAAAGATTGAATTACCTTATCTGCAGCCTTAAATCCGCTTCTCACTGCACTTTCCATGGTGGATGGCCAGCCCGTATCAGTCCAATCTCCAGCTAAAAAGAGGTTTGGAATTTTAGTTTCCGCGGGAGGGCGGAGTTTATTGCTACCGGGATGCGTCAGGATTGTTGCCTTTTGTTCCTTGATTACCAGGTCTTCGACCAGTTGAGCATTCTCGATTTTAGGTAGGACCTTCTCTAGCTGGCGTGTAGCGGTTTTCACCAGTTTGCCGGAACTGTACCTAATACGATCGCCTGGGTTGGATATTGACACGCATAGGTGAGTTCCCGCATCATACTGGTCCCAGTGTACGTTGAACACCCAACTTTCTATTCCAGTTATCATACAGAAAAAATCCTTGTGCATTACCGGTCTGTCGTAAAACAAATGTATATTGATAATCGGGTTCCAGGTTAGGTCCCAAAATGCCTGAAAAGAAAAGTTTCTCATGGGTTGAGTGACGATGTTCTCTAATCGATAGGCGGGGACCGCAGCTACTACGATATCTGACTTGAAGGTTTCTCCGGAATTGTTGGATAACTCGAGCGAGCTGTCGGAAATGTCTACAGAGGTGATCTCTTCCTCAAGAGTGACCTGTCCACCTGAGGTCTCTATGAAATCCCTCGAACGTTCCCCGATTTTCGACAGAGGTGCCGTAAGATATCCAAGTTTACCGTTATGTTTATTTAAAAGGACTCTCTTTACTATCATCGTACCCATTTCTATACTCACTTTATCGGAACTTGCGTTAAGCGTGGGAGTAATAAATGAGTCCCAGAATCTTAGTATTGAAGCTTGTGAAACACCGCTTGCCCGTAACCAATCCCCAAAAGTCATGTTCTCATTATCGTCTGGGGTTAATTGTAAGATTGCTTGTAGGCTGGGTATGATGGCTTCTAGTTTTTGTTTAGGAGAAAGGAAAGGATATTTAATAAATGAGGGCAGTAGGTGAAATGGAGCTGGTAAACACGCAGAGGTTATTATGTTGGAAGTCCCAGTTTCGTCACGAAACTCAGTCCGAAGCTTGCCTTGAGTATATAGTTTGTTTGATAACCCGATAATTGCCAGCAATTTTTTATATTGCTCGAAACCACTTATGTGTAGGTGTTGGCCAACGTCAATTTTAGTGCCTTTGTAGTCAATAGACTTTGTTCTACCACCAAGGGACAGGGATTTCTCGATGAGCTGTAGGTCAACGGAGTCTAAGTTGGCGAGAATCTTTACGGAGGCGGATAGACCCGCAAGTCCACCTCCAATTACCGTCACTTTAGGATTACAAACCATTGGCCGATGACAGAGCTGACTTTTTTAGCGAGGCTCAAACTTGCTCGTTTATTCCAGATATCCCATCCCGAATTCTCCATTTGATTTAATAGATTGCTGTACACACCGTACAGCCCAGCCGGACAGGCCCGCGTTCTTCGGGTCAAGAGGGGAAAGAGCTTTTTTCCGGATTGAAAATAATTTCTTGCCCGTTTCGCCTCGAAATCCATGAGTTCTTTGAAGTTTTGGGATGTGCCCGTTGACTCGATTTGAGAGAAATCACAATTGAACCGTTGAAGATCGGCTTGAGGAAGATATATTCTGCCCCGGGCGTAATCCTCGGATACGTCGCGGATAATGTTTGTTAATTGCATACCTATACCTAGGTCTATTGCGCATTTCTTCGCTATTTCTTTACGATATTCGAATATCTCTATCAAAATTAACCCTACAATTGACGCCACGCGATAGCAATACAATTTCAGGTCGGGGAAAGTTTGGTATTCGGTATGTTGTAAGTCCATTTCTACTCCAGTAATTAATTGATCGAAATATCGCTTAGGAATCGCGTATTTTGTCACTGTTTCTAAGAGGGCTTTGTAAAGTTTGTCAGCAGTGGTCTTGTTATACAATTTATCGACGTTCTTTCTCATGGCTTGTAATCGAGATCTTTTTACATCCAGTGATAGTTCACTGTCTGCTATATCGTCACAGCGCCGGGCAACGGCATAGATAGAGTAGACTGCCTGGCGTTTTTCTTTTGGCAAGGTAATGATTGCCCAGTAGAAGTTTTTAGCGCGTTTTTTGGTGATCCTCTGGCAGTACTCGCTGGGTGTCTCGTGGGATCTTTCCTTTTCTTTAAGTTCAAGGCTGTTTCCCATAGATTGCTCCCCCCAGAAGATGGTCTAGCAGGCTTAATGAAAACAAAGTGACTTTTTCGAATTTAGAGATAGTAGGGCGGGTATGGAGAACGTCGTAGTTAATTTGCCCTATCTTATTCAATATCTTTAACCCACCAAGGTTGAATAATCTCACGTCAATTTTTATTCGTCCCTCGAGTAGCGGTACTAATGTAAAACCCTCCTTTAAAAGTTTTCTTGCCCGATTTACCTCAAACTTCATCAGGTTGACGAAATTCTCGTTGTAAACGCGCTTTTCTAGCTTCTCTCTAGAATAGTTGAAATGCTCCATGTCTTCCACCGGGATATAGACCCTTCCCATCTTCTCGTCTCGATTGACGTCCTGCCAGAAGTTTGTTAGCTGTAAACCCGTACACGTTTTGTCCGAAAGGGCATTATTGCGTTCGCTGCTTTGGTCAAAAATCTTCAAAAAAATTCTGCCTACAGGATTTGCTGAATGATCACAGTAGTGAAGAAGGTCTTCGTACGTTTCGTATGAATTGTTCAGTTGATCCATACGATTTGCATGAATAATTTTTTTAAGCCATTCCAAGGATAGGTCAAGCTCGTGTACGGTATCTCGCAAAGCAATTAAGATAAGGTTGTCAGTGGTACCGTTTTTGATGCTTTTCTCAAGTTCTTGTTCCCATTGATCTAGTGCTGATGAATTACCGTCTTCTAATTCATCACCGAGATCATCCGTATACCTACTGAAGGCGTACAATGCATACACGTACTTTCTTTTTTTGCGGGGTAGCAGCCGACTGACCACGGTAAAGTTTTCGTAGTGGTTGGTTCCGATCTTTCGGCAATGTTGATACGCGTCTGAAGTCGTCGCACCCTTTCTGTATAACTCGGGGCTGATTTGTGACAAACGCACGGTAACCTCGCAAATGATCCGCTAGTTTACATGCACTTGGACAATATTCGCCGAAGGTTTTTCTACTCGCCGATAACTTGCAGTATGACACTTCTTGTACGAGCGTGATCCAGTTCTATAAGAAATACTCGTTGCCAGTTACCTAACTGTAATTCCCCATCGATTACAGGAATAGTCTCGCTCGCCCCCATCCCCAGCGATTGACAATGAGCATGACCGTTGGGAACCTCGTCTTCGGTCATGTTTTCAGTTCTTATGGAAAAGTCGTTGTGCCGGTAGTACTCGTCTTTTCGTGCAAATGCTTTGATGAAGTCGGCCATATCTTTTAACAACAGCGATTCGTGTTCGTTGATTCTAATTGCCGCCGTGGTGTGCCTGCTGAATACTACCAGTGCTCCATTCTCTAGTTCCCTATCTTCAACAAACTTTTCAACTTCTTCTGTTATGTCAATAAATTCTGGCGCCTTCGTAGTCTGAATTTCTAATACTTCAGTCGATGTCGAAGTTAACATTGTTGGAAACCTCCTTAAATTTTATCGCTTTGATCCAGTTCTTGTAAAACTTTTTCTACTGATGAAACAGATGACTGCGGCGTGGATGCACCCGCGGTCACGCCCACTTTATCAACCCCAACAAACCAATCGGGATTTATTTCCGTTTCATCTTTTATGTGATGGGTTTCAATTCCCGTACTCGCTGATACCTCGGCAAGCTTCCGAGTGTTAGCGGAGTTCTTGCCACCGACTACCAAAATAATGTCTACTTCTTTTGCCAGTCTCTCGGCAGCTTCGTATCTTCTTCTTGTCTCGCCACAGGTTGTGTCCACGATTGTGACCTTTTCTAGTTCGTTACTGTGGTTCTGTAAGAACCTGGCTACAAAGTTAAAGAAGTACTTTTTACCCTTTGTGGTCTGAGATAGCAAAGCGACCCTGCCGTTTTTGATCACTACTTCTTCCTCTGGGTCCAAAATGGCTACTCCCTTACCATTTAACCATCCCAGTATGTTACGAACTTCTGTATGATCGTTTTCTCCGTAAATAACGACCTGGTATCCTTTGCCTACAAGGTCCTCAGCCGTTTCTTGTGCCGTGCGAACGATAGGGCAGGTAGTGTCTATAAGGTTCAATCCCTTTTTCTTAATTTTTCTATGAATCTCCCTACCGGCTCCATGAGCTGTAATGATTACCGAATCCGTGTTGACGTCCTCCAGTGAATTTACGACCTCGGCACCTTTCTTGGATAACTTCTCGACTACATTGGGGTTGTGAACTATGGGGCCTAGCGTGTCGATTTTCTCCTGTTCTTTTAGCTTCTCTTCTACGATGTCTACAGCCCTATTTACGCCGAAACAAAAACCGAAGAGATCTGCTTCCATTATTTCCATCTAATCTCCTTTATCTTGTATTTAAGTAATCCCGGATAGCCCGTTCTACTTGGTCTGTCATCTTTTCGATATCCATATTGGGTACCGTCTCCTTGTAGTTGCCGTCAACGTACAACAATCCTCCTTTATTTGTTCCCACAACTCCTAGGTTAGACGATCCCGCTTCCCCAATTCCGTTAACAGAACAACCCATCAAGGCCACCCTTATTGACTCAGTTACATCTCCTAGTCTTTTTTCGAGACTTTTACCGATTTTTTGGATGTCGATTTCTGTCCTTCCACAGGTCGGGCATGATACTATATCTATGCCGCGCTTTCGTAGACCCAGTGATCGCAGAATGTCATAAGCCGTCGCAATCTCTTCGATAGGATCCTCGGTCAGCGAAACACGGATTGTGTCCCCAATACCTTCATGTAAGAGAGTGCCTATACCAATTGCCGACTTTATTAGACCGCTTCTACCGCCCCCGGCTTCGGTAACACCGAGGTGGAGTGGATAATCGTATTTACGTGAAAAAGTTCTATTCGCTTCGATGGTCATATTGACCTCGCTTGATTTTAACGAGACGACTATATCCTCGAACCCTTGGCCCTCCAGCAATCCTATTTCTTCTTCGGCGCTTGCTACCATGCCAGTTGCACTTCTTCCATATTTATCAAGTATGTGTTGGTGTAGAGAGCCTGAGTTTACTCCCACCCGTATGGGTATCGACATTGACGAGGCTTCTTTGGCTATGTTCTTTATGTCTTTTACGTTGGTGATATTTCCCGGGTTAAGCCTGAGCTTTGCAACGCCTGCCTCTATGGACATAAGCGCTAGTTGAGGCGAGTAATGGATGTCGGCGATGATTGGTACCGGGCTATCGGATATAATTTTAGGCAAACGCTGGGCCGATTTTTTGTCGGGAACCGCAATTCTCACCAACTCGCAGCCATCTTCGACCAAACGTTTGACTTGAGACAGAGTTTTTCCTGCATCTCGTGTATCGGTGTTGGTCATAGATTGGACTACGACCGGATTATCTCCGCCGATTTTAACTCCGCCCACATCTACTGTTCTACTAGTCCGCTTTGTCATCATTGTAGCTTAATGCTGTTCCTCCATGTTTAACGTAACCGTTCGTTACAAACCAATCGATTGCCTTTTTCAAGGCTTTGGTTATCGGTGTTTGGGGTAATCCAAGTTCTTTGGTCCACGGTGTTGCATCAATGTGCTCGTTGACTTTGGTAGACTCGATTGCTGACACAGGTGCCAATGGTCGTCTCCGCAACAGAAATCCCTCGAAGAACTCGTCGATCCAGGCAAAAGTTAGTGCAAGGTGATATGGAATCTGGAAAGTTGGTTTCCGTAAGCCCGTGATTTTGGATACAATTTCTAAAACTTCTGATAGGGTAGTGTTTTGATTTCCTAGTACGTACCGCTTGCCGGGTTCACCATTTTGCATAGCGAGTAGATGACCTTCCGCCACGTCTTCCACGTCAATGATATTAAAGTTCATGTCTAGGTAACCTTTCATTCTTCCATTGAGAAAATCCAAAATTAGCCGTCCAGTAGGAGTAGGGCCATAGTCTCCTGGGCCAATAGGTACGGTCGGACTGGCAATTACGACGTCAAGTTGATTGTTTTGATGATACTTTAATGCCTCTTTCTCAGCGATGTATTTAGTGACTTTATATGTACTCGGTAATTCATCTGTTGAGGAGGGGAGGCTGGAGTGATCATCAGAGTGAGCCAGTAAAGATGCAGTGCTTGTGAAAACGACTTTATCCACATTGGCGTTTTCTGCTGCCTCCAGTACGTTTAGGGTACCGTCTACGTTGGTATCGTAAAACATATCGTATCTTGGAGCCCAAAATCTGTAAATCGCGGCTGTGTGAAAGATTCCATCGATTCCTTCTACCGTTGGTTGTAGCGTATCAAAATCTCGGATGTCGCCTTCAATCTTCTCAATTGGCAGACCGGCAAGATTTGATAAGTTACTTGACTTTCTTACCAGACCTCTGACGGAATGACCTTCCTCAATCAGTGTCTTCACTATGTTGCTTCCTATAAAGCCGTTTGATCCAGTTACAAGGTATTTGGCCAACTTAATTCACCCCGGCAAACAAACTGATCGATTTCTCCACCGCATTAGCTAAGACGTAGCGTGCCCTTAAGTTGTTAACCCCATGCAGAGGTAGGCCAACTGCTTTGATCGGGTTTTTTACAGCCCAGAAGAGGATGTTTTTGAACGAGGGCCTTCCGGACCTGTTGTCGTAGCAATAAGCCGGCGGTAGCTCCCACTCTAGCTCGTCGTGAACCACCCTTATTCCTATAAATGGAACTTTGTGGTTATGGGCGAACTTCGCAACCCAATAGGTTTCTTGGTCTATAATGTTTGCGTCCAGGCTCTGTTGAAGCTCTTGTTTAGTTGCTACCGATGAGGCAGTTTCCTCGAGTGAGACCAATTTGCTTGGAGTAAATGGAACATTCAGGTTATTTGTAATTACTTCTATGACATCTTCGCTGGGATAGTAATAGCGGTCGCTGTTTCTGGTAGTTACCTGTTCTATCAAACAAAGGTCTCCGGACTTGTAAGTGGGGTCGATGGCCCCTGCGAAACCAACCGAGATGATGGTTTCCAGTGTGGGTAACCTGGTCCAGCTCTCCGCCTGTCGCGCTACGTTAGACATTCCAATCCCTGTATAACTGATTGTGCAATCCTCCCAATAGTCTTCCCTAGTATCCAACCCAAAAATCCCTTCTAATTCAGTTTTCATGGCTGCAACTATAAGAATCATCTATTCTTTGACCAATAAGTTCACTAACCTGTCGGGAAGAGTACTTTTTACGAGATTTGTCAATCCTTCACGGCTTTTCAGTGACTCAATTGTGCCTGCGGTATCAAACCCGGAATGAATCATGCAGCTGTTGCACCGACGATCGTTACCGACTCCATACTCATCCCAGAGTTTCTCGTCCAAAATCTCGTCCAGGGATGAAACGTGTTCGTCTGCCAGTATATAGCATGGTTTCCTCCAACCTAGAACTGTATATGTGGGGGAGGCCCACGCAGTACATTTTAGGTCATGTTTTCCTCTTAAAAAATCGAGGTAGAGGGGTGTGTTATAGAACGGAATGTCTTTTACCTTGTCTGGATCGAGTATCTCTTTGAAAACTTCTATCGACTCTTTTCGTTCCAGGAAGTGTTTTTCCGCACTTCTGTCTATGGAGGCGTAGTTATATCCTGGTGCGAGCATGATCCCTTCTACACCTACGTCCGCCAGTCTTCGGAATAACTCGTGCATGTCATCGGGGTCACTTTCTTTAAATATAGTCGTATTTGTCGTTACTCGGTATCCTTGCTTAATTGCCTTTTTCAATGCTGAGAACGCTGTCTCGTAAGTTCCTTCCTGATTTGTATATTTGTCGTGGACTTTCTCGGTGCCATCCATGTGAACTGCAAACGCCAGTTTATCGGATGGCGGTATAGTCTTTAACTTGTCTTCTAGCAAAAGTCCATTGGTACATAAGTATATGTAGTAGCCTTCCTCAAGTAATCTTTCAATGATCGTCTCTATCTCGGGGTGGAGAAGTGGTTCACCGCCCGATACAGATACGACAGGCGCTCCCGACTCGTTGGCGGCTTGAACTACCTCTTCCGGAGATAAGTATTTATCCATATGCTCTGCGTATTCTCTAATACGGCCGCATCCTGTGCATCGGAGATTGCATTGCTCTAGTGGTTCAATAATAGTAACTAACGGAAAGTACTTTCTGCCTTGAGCTAACTGTTTAGCAACGTAAGCTGCTATTGTCGTATTCATTTTCAGTGGTCGACCCATATATTCCTCCTATGCTTCTCGTTTTAACAGGTATTTTCCAAATTCTATTAAGTCTGATTGGGCGTCATTGGATAGATTCACCTCATTGATCTGTTCCAGTATCTTGTCCCAATAACGCTTTAGCCATTCATTAGTTTTTTCTTTGGCACCAATTTCGTTCAACAAATCATTTACCCGGCTGACTTCGTTATCTGATAATTTCTGATCGGAAAAATACAGTTTCTTCAGCTTGTCGATCTTGCTATCTGACCCATTTTCGAATGCATAAACAATTGGAAAAGATCGTTTTTTCTCAATCAGGTCGGATTTTACTGGCTTCCCAAATTTGTTCTCCTTGCCCCAGATTCCCAACCAATCATCTCTGACTTGAAAAATATAACCTAATAATTTAGCGATCCTGGTAAGGTGGTCGATCGTGTCGTGGGAGGCACCAGCGTATATCCCGCCTAAGTGGAACGATGCTTCAAGTAATGCGCACGTCTTATCGCCAATCATGCTAAGGTAGTCGTCCATGGTGATATTCTCAGCTTCCATGAATTGTAGGTCCCTTACTTGACCACTAATCATCCGGAGTGAGTAGCTTCCCAGTGTTTTTGTGGCTTTCAATGTTAACTCCGGATTTGGTCCGTCGGATAACTCAATTAGAGCTAACGTGGCTAGATCTCTCAGCCCGTCCCCTGCGTTTATGGCCTGGTTTGAACCCCACTTGGCATGAACGCTCTCTCTTCCCCTTCTCAAAAAATCATTGTCCTGTATGTCGTCGTGAACTAGTGAGAAGTTATGGATAAGCTCAAGTGATATTGCAGCTGGTAATGATTGGTGAAAGTCACCCCCCAGTCCTTCAGTTATAAATAGCAGCAGGGAAGAGCGTATGGCCTTGCCCTGTAAACCCGGGCTATTAGCCGATTTTTCAAAACCTAGGTGATATCTAATCATTTCAAAGAGCTCACCGTCTCTTTGGCTTGAGTAGGATTTGATTTTTTTGGCTACCTGGTCACGGAACTTAGATATTCCTTCCGGAAGTTCGCCGGTTGGCTTACTCATTTTTCTTCCTCTTTTATAATTCCTTCATTTATAGCAAACTCTTTTACCTCTTCAGCCGAATGCAGGTCAAGTTTTTCCATCAGATTGGCACGATGGGTCCTCACTGTCTCGACGCTTCTTGATAAAATGTCGGCTATATCCTTGTTGGTATTACCTTCCGCGATCAATTGGAGTATTTCTCGTTCTCTTGAGGTTAGTTTTTCCAACCTGTCCGGTTCTAGTTGTTTAAGACCACGTTTGGTCATATCCATAAGTTTTGTTAAAATAGGAGGAGATAAATAGTAGTACCCCTGTCTAACTGCATTAATTGCTCCCTCCAATTCTTCGATAGCGTCTTCTTTTAATAGATAGCCGGAGGCACCCGTTTTTACTGCACGTCTAATATAACCCTCGTCGTCGTACATGGATAAAAAGACTACATCTGTGGATAAACCTTTTTCGTGTATCTTTCGAGTGGTCTCCAGACCATTTAACTTAGGCATTGAGATATCTATAATCGCGATATCCGGTTCGTGTTCTTCAATGAGAGCAAGCGCCTGGTATCCATCTTCGGCTTGGCCAACTATCTCCAGTGTTTTATTGTCTCTGAGTAGAGTTTCAATGCCCTGGCGTACCAGGGTGTGATCATCGGCAAGGATAATTTTTAACTTCTCCTCGCTGGGTTTCCCAGAATATTTGTTGTTTTTGCTTGCCCTGGATCCAAGGTTATTCCCGTTCATTTCTAGTAAAGAGAACATAGTAACTAATCACCTAAGTGTAAATTAAGGATAGATCGGGATACACGCGAGCGGTGTACTATTTTTACCTGCGAAATGAACCAATGCAGTAGATATATTAGGGTAGTTATTTCAGGTCTAATCAAGTGGTAGTCTTATTTCTGCGCGGGTGCCTATATCCTTTTCTGAAGATAAAGTAAACTCCCCACCAGCGATGGTCAAGTTTTCCGCAATTCCCTTCAGGCCAAGTCCAGATTCTTTGGCGACTTTGTCGGGGTCAAATCCCTTGCCGTCGTCTTCTACAACTAGTTGTAGCTGGGAGTCCCTTGATCCGAGCTCTACAAAAATTCTAGAGGGCTCAGCGTGCTTTAGAGCATTGTTTAGAAGCTCTTGTGTTGCTCGGTATAAGATAACTCTTCTTTCTTCCGACTCTATCTTTGGACATGATTGGAATGACGTGGAGAACTTGACCTTTGACGATGCAGCAAAGTTCTCAACCAATTCGCGTAAGGCAGGAGCTAAACCCAACTCGTCAAGCATCGATGGTCTTAACAGGTGGGATAAATTTCTACTTTCAGTAATCGCATCTCCAAGGAGGTCCTTTACTTCACTTAATCGAGGATCATCTACTTCTTTGTTCAGTATATCGAGTTTGATTTTTACCCCCATCAAGGTTTGGCCAAGCTGATCGTGTAACCTTTTTGAAATTCTCTTTCTTTCTTCTTCCCGGACGGAAATTAGCTCTTTCCATAGTTTCTGAAGCTTAAGTTCTCGCTCTTTGAGTGATTCGTTCTTCTTTCGAAACAGGTTAGCAAAAATCTGGATTGTATAGGCAGCAGTGAAGTGTAATCCCACTCCGCCAGCGAGTACGGTTGTGGTGACGTAGAACGAGTTTTTGTAGAGATTGGAGCTGTTTTTAAAGATCGACCAGTGAGCGATCAAGCCAGTAAGCTCCGCGTAGCTTATCCCGGTGAAGAAAACTATTGCCATCCCCGTGAGAATCCAGGCTTTTTTGGGTGGCAGAAAAAAGTTGGCATAGAGTATTGAGAATATGTAGTAGGCTACGCCTATCCATGCTACTCCCCCGATAATATGGATTAAATAAGTCAGGATCGAAATTTCGACCACAAAATACCAGAAATGAATCTTGTGCAGGCTTGCATTGGTTTTCTGCGCCTGAATAAGCTTTGAAAAGGGTATCGTGATCAATCCCCACATTAGTGGTGAAAATATTAAGGGAAGGGGAAAGTTTAACCCGGCTCCAAATCGAAAATATAGTGCCATTATCAAAAAAAGACTCAGAGTTACCCTTCTGACCTTGATTGTCTGGGCAATAATCTCCTTCAGCTCACTAAGGCTTCGCTCTTCTGTTGTTTGTATCGTCATAATAGTAAGTTTCCTAAACAATACCGGAAAAGTCGCATAATCATGTTATAATTCTAGCATGTGAGGTGAAAGGCTCCCGCGATTGTTTGCGACTTATCTTCATTTTTGTGAGCATTGTTGAAGTATTTGACGGCCTCCCCTGTAGGAGCAATCTGGAATTGGATATGTTTGTCGTTTAACAAGTGTTGTATTTCGTTGGATACCCTCATCCTGCCGCTCTTTCCCTGACCGATAATCAATAAACCTGGATCACGATTTAGGATCCAGTTTATGTCTTCCGGATAGAGATTATGGCCCCTTTTACGGTACCAATTGGTCTGGATTTCCTCCCCCACTATCATTAAGTCGTTGTTGTACCTTTCTCCATCTATGATCATTTCCCCGAAGGAGTACGATTGAATTTTCAATATTCCACCCCCTATAGTGGGTTCAGACTTAGTCTAGGCTAAGTCAAGTATTCCTTGCAATATTGTAAATTACTGAGTTGAAAAAAGAAACGGTATCAAGCTATATCGTGAATTGAGTAGTGTACATCATATGATACTTAAAAATCTTTTTGCAGATTAACAACTTCGTTAAAACGGTAAGTTTGATGCCCTGGCAAAATCGTCTATAATCCAAGTCAAGAACCCCGCCCCAATGGACGGGGCTTGAAAAAGACACATGAACAACAGAACCTTTAGGTTAATAACCGGAAATTGATCCAGCACCCAGTTTAAATATGTACTTAGTTAATGAGACTTACCTGCAGGTAAGTCTCAATCCGAAGTTTTCATTGATTTCCGTTTGTCAATGTTAAACTGAGTGCTGGATGGCTTTCTCGGCAAGTTTTCGTAACTAACTTTGTGATTCGGTTATGGTGGTTTACATTGAATAAGTTGTGGCTTCATTTAGATAAAAAGTTAAAACGAGACCCCAAGCACTTTATCCTTCAGACAGTGCTTGCTTTTCTTGCATTGGCAATAATACTCTCGCAAATTAGATTTTTGGGGCGTGGTGTCCTAGTGGCCGCTCTGGGCTCGTCCATGTTTATAGCGTTCTTGACTCCAGCTTCATACACGGCGCGTTCATGGAATTTAATAGGCAGTCATATAATTTCAGCATTGATCGGTATTGGCTTTTATTACCTTATATGTCAGTTTCCCGCCAATCAAATAGCGTTTATCTTGTTAAGCGCTGCATCGGTTGCTTTGAGCATGTTTACGATGGTTGTTACTAACACTGAACACCCGCCTGCTGCAGGGACATCTCTTGGTTTTGCTTTAGACGGAAATTGGATTTCGTTTTTATTTATCTCTGTAAGTGTAATTGCGTTAGCGATTATCAAACGGTTGCTGAGGCCCTGGCTGCAGGATTTGGTGTAGTCCGTAAACTAAGCCCTTATGATTTGAATAATAACCCGAGAACCAAACTACAGATGATGGCAAAAAAACCTGCTATTAGGAGAGAACTACTTAAAGAAAGGCTAGCGGCGATAGCGGAGAAAGTCCAGGTTCCAAAGGCAGCTCCAAATGTTCCCAATGTTCCCCTGATACCCATTGCCACCCCTCGTTCCTCCTTCGTTGAGTGATCACCAATTATCTTAAACACAATCGGCAAGTATAATCCAGAGCCAAACCCCCATAGCGCTGAAAAGATGGCAATTAGAAGAAAAGATTCACTTAATGCTACAAAGGCCACAAACATCCCTGCGATAACTGTGCTTGCGATTAGGACCTTATAGTTTCCAAACCTTTTTGTGAAAAAGTTGCAGGAAAGTTTTATAAATGTGCTTGTCGTCAGCCTGATTGAGACCAATATCCCGATGAAGAAAGAGCTTATTCCGACTTCGCTAAAATATAATGGTACTATTGAAGCGCCCAATCCGAAAGTCATAAACACTACAAAAGAGAACAGTGAGGCGAACAATATGTGTTTGTTAGTTCTAAATAGTTTCCAAGCATCTACGTAGGACCTAAAAGATGGGTAGATGGGTAAAGATGAGGGGCTGATGTTTGCCATTCTGATGAAGTCACGTACGGTATTACGTTTGGCCTGGGTATTGGATTCGGAGTAGAACAACCAGGATAGATAAATTAGCACCAGGGAGACGAAGAAAAGAGTAAGAAACACCATGTTCATTCCCGATTTGTCCTTAATGTAGCCACCTACTGGTGAGCCGATCATCCAGCCTAATGCCACGGTAAATGTAAAAGTGGGTAATGCATTTTTCGCTTCTGTTATATAGGAGGGAACTGTTACCCATGTAACGGAGTTGGCAACACCTAATAGCATTTCACCAATGAATAACATGGGCCAAAAGATCGTAGAGAGTAAGAAGGAAACGCCTGATGAAAAGTAGATTAACGCGCCAATAAATATGGGGCGATCGTGGCCTATTAGATCGGAGAGCTTGCCCAACGGAATCCTGGTTAAGGCTTGCAGTAGATAGTAAAGAACCACGAGATTTCCGATAAGGATCACTGGCATCCCAATTTCTTTCCCAAAGATTGGGATGTAAGGAAAAACTACGCTTACCCCAAAGCTACAAAACAGAGAAAAAGTTATCAGTATTTTTGCTTCTTTTTGGATCTTTAACATTTCTCCTCCATTCAAGACAACCTGGTATTTATCTGTAATACGATACACTGAAGAAACCCTATTGCCTAGTGAGTAGTTTGGTTAAGTCTTTCTGGCTGTTACTCAACTAAGCCCTGTCCGTGCCAGTAAGTTGTAAAGAGCTTTCGCTTAACAAAAAACTTCAGAATATCTGATTGGGATCGGATAGGTTCAGTACTTAATACCATCTGATCCCTTGCCGAAGTCCATAAAATACAACCCACACGTTCTGTGGCTTACTATTTCCTCCTTTGGGTGGGACAATTGTTCATGACTTGGTGACGCACTATGGGTTAGTCAAAAAGTTCTCTGTATTCCGGTACAACGTCTTGACTAAAACTAATGATTCCTTCTTGGGTTTTGTAGTGATTCATCATTTCGTTGAGTACCTTAAATGGTATGGTCGCTACATCTGCCCCGGCTTCGGCTACTTCTCTGACTTGTCGCGAGTTGCGCAGGCTGGCGGCTAAAACTTGGGTATCCAGATTATAGATTTCAAAAATCTGTTTGATCGAGGCCACGGCGGCTGCGCCGCTGGGAATTCCGTCGTCGGTTACTTTAGCCATGGTTTCGTTTACCCCTTTGTCAGTGTAGATATCGTCTAGCTCATTACCTTCCAAATCCTCGTAGTGGGGTTTGAGATGTAGATAGGAACTGTGTTGTAGCCAGTCTGAGTGCTGATAGGCGCCCTTTTCGAAGTCTTTTCCTCTGGTCAGACCGATATTGTTTCTGATAAAGTCATCTATCCTACCCGCAAACGGACTCACGTATTGCGTACCAGCCTTTGCTGCCAGGAGTGCCTGTTCCGGTTTCATCACCAGAGTTGTGTTTGTTGGAATGCCTTTTGTGGCCAATGACCGAATTGCCTTTAGACCCTCGTAGTCATCACCAGGGCTGTCAGGATGTTTTGTGTTAACTGGTATTTTTATTACCACGTTGTTATTTATGTGATTAAAGGTATCATATAGGCGCTCAGCTTGATCTACCATTTTCTCTGCCGTTAATCCGATTACTTCCAAACTGATCGGGCCATCTACGGTCTCACAGATTTGCCCTATATAGTCTTTTATATCCACGTTTTCTCGTGATTCAACAGCTTTTTTAATCAAGGATGGGTTGGTTGTTACGCCGTCTAAAATTCCCCAGGAGTTAGTCTCCTGGATTTCATTTATTTGTGCAGTATCGACAAAAATCTTCATGTCATCACCTCAACAAATTATATCGCTACTGATCATATGGACAAACATTCCATTCTACAGGTTTAGGGACCGGGTTAGGTCTATTTGGAAAGAGAGGGCGGAATTATTTGAGAGGCGGGTAATCGCTTCTAATTGGAAGAATTTGCTATATCGTTCAAGGAATGTCGTGCCTCTGATAAATTTTGTACGAGGGTAGAGCTATCAATCGCGTCCGTATCTATGTTTTGAATATCGTCCATCCACTTGGCGATTAACCTGTTAACATCTTCTATCTCATCAAGGGCAGCCGTATGATTGCCACCCGATTTAAAATCCAGGCTTCTTCCGAGGCGGGTTATCATCCACGTGCAATCTATTGCCAGGTCAAGTAGATTATTGACTAGAACGTTGTTTGCTTCCTTGTTCATTGGTTTTCGTTGTACCCTCCACTTTTTGTTAAAACACGCATTGTGAAGCTACCGAGTGCTCTATAATTATATTATACCTAGCCTGGTTATGTTTTAGACTGATAGAAAGAACAGAACCTGCTGTTGTTTTGGAAAGTTAAAAAGAGGAGCCCCAGTTGAAAGTATAGGGGTACCTGAATTTAAACAGGTACCCCTATTGTGTTCAGGGTTCAAAATCAGTTAGATTAATTTAAAGAGATCGTAAGTAATGGCTCAGCAATCACCACAGCCACAACCGCACCCGCAGCTACAGAAGAGGTTCCAAAATGAACAACAACCACAAGAACCGCAACCGCAGGTACATCTTTGATAGATCTCAAATCTTGTGCTGAACTGTCCGCAGTTTTCGGTTTCAATGACCAGCGAGTATGTCCCGGTACTTACACGGTTTCCTGAATTATCCGCTTGATTCCACGACCACGTCCATTTTGGTCCGGGCTTTGCACCATCAGGGAAAACATAACTATAGACTTCTTTGCATCCGCAGCATCCAGAACACCGTTTTATTGCCAGGCGGTCAAAAATGAAACAACCTTCCTTAGGGTTTGTAAACGTGAAGTTCACAGGATCGCCCACTAGATACTTAGAGGAGTGTGAAAATACTTTAGCGTAGCGTTTACCACAACATGTGCAACAGGGACAGGGCTTTGGCTTGAACTGAGTTCTAAAGTCAGTACGGTAGATTCCACAGCAACGCGTTTCTACAAGAGCGAAGTAGTGGCCATAATCCACCTTTGACCCGCTATTTCCTATTTGATCCCACTGGTAAGTCCACTCCGTTACGTCTTCTGGAACCGATTCATCAATTATTGTGTGAAAAACGACGTCGCCAGTTAACACTTCTTTTATAGTGAGCTCCTCGATCAAGTAATCCTCCTGCAAATCCCACAAGGTTAGGGTTACGAGATCGCTCCTCTCGTAGATATCTTTATCAGCGGTGAACGAAGTATATCTAGGTGGACAGTATCCTGGTCTCATACGCAGGCAGCACTCTTCATCAGAGTTCTGTGTGGCATAAGAAACACCAGAGATAACTACGAGCAACAACATTACAATCAAGGGTACGATGACTTTCTTGGCAGTGTTTGACAAATTTACCACCTCCAAATGCTGGATTAAGGGAAACTCAAAGAGCTTCTAGCTTATTATAACACAATCCATGGGCAAACAAAAACAAAAATTGGTAGAATTTCTGAGTATTTGCGCAACTATCTGTTCAATCTATTCGTAAACTCAGCTAGGTTAAGGTCTCGCAGTTTCCGGTCTGTAGGACCGTATTGATCGTAGCCCCGGTATTCATAGTACTTATCCAGCATTTGTTGCAGCTTCTCTTGCGGTATAGATTCTCCCTCTGCGGCCCCGTTTTTTAGCGATTGGTAAAATCGTTTGGGCAATCGATCTCTCGAAGAAGTATGTCCCTCCTGAGAGGATAACAACTTTAACAAGAGGTAATTGCGCTCTCCTATGGTTAACATGCCTTCGGAATCAAGTTCGTTGCCGGTTACCGCTTTGATAAATTTTCTCACGGTTTCGAATGAATAATTATTCCCTACCATATCCGTAGTAAATGCACAGAGAATTAGCGAATTGGTAAACGATCTTAGGTCTTCAAATATTTTCATGACCCTGGCTTTACCCTCGAAGCGGAATCTATCTATCGATTCACTTACCCCTAATTCGGGGGCTAGCGGTTCTTGCTCCAGCTGGGTGTCGTGGATTCCTTCCATGTGATTTGCTCCTCTTGGTGTCGTAGCGTAACTGATCCCTAACCCCTTCTTCCCCCGGGGTTCGTGCATGGGAACCTCTTGTCCTTTGATTTGCATTGCAAAATTTGAGTTTAGCTCCTGTTCCAGCTTATCTATTCCCTCCGCCAGCCTGTCACCAACACCTTGACGGTTGGCTATTCTGTCTACAAGGTCCACAATTTTCTTCGAGTCGCCCCACTCAATCTCGTAATCCAGGAGATTTTTCTCGCTTGCTTCAATAAGGAATGCTATGGTAACTCCTGTGGAAATTGTGTCCAAGCCGTGTTGGTTGCATTTTTGATTGGCGAGCGCGATTGCATTTAGGTCCGAATTCATACAGAGGGAACCAAATGCGGCGACAGTTTCGTACTCGGGGCCCCCGTATTCCGGTCTAACTTCTTCCCCGTTGAACTTGGTTGAAACTGTACGTTTGCAGCGGATGGGGCAGGAGTTACAGGTGTCCCTGTGTTTAAGTATTTTGTCGTAGATTGTTTGCCCGCTGATTTTTTCGGCATCTTCGAACTCACCAAGCTTGAAGTTTTTCGTGGGTAAGATACCCCGTTCATTTAGCGCCATGACTCCTCCAGAGGTGCCATATTTTCCAAGAGAATCAGACTTTGTCGTGTATAATGTCTTCGTGAACTCTTTTCGCGTATTGCTCAGGAGGTTAGGTTCATGGACCTTTTTGGACCGATTCCCGGAGACGGCTACGGCTTTGAGTTTTTTACTTCCCATAACTGCGCCGAACCCAGGCCGTCCAGCCGCTCGGTTTTTGTCGTGGATCACGCACGAGAATTTAACTAGGTTTTCACCCGCTAAGCCAATGGAGGCCACTCGTACATCACCTTCCTTTTTCCTAATTTTGTTTTCAGTGGTGGCCGTGTCACAACCCCATAGCTCAGTAGCATCCTTAATGTTTGCTTTGCCGTCCTTTAACACCAGGTATTTTGGTTCTGGACTTGCCCCCCGAATGATTATTCCATCATAACCGGATTTCCCAAGTTGTTGTCCAAGAAAACCTCCCACGTAGGACCCGCTAATTCCGTTTGTTTTCGGGGACTTTGCCATAAGCAAGTGTCTTCCCCCACCGGGGATACTTAACCCCTGAAGAGGACCGGTCGCAAACACGATGATGTTATCGGGCCCGAGAGGATCTATTCCTGGTTCGAGCTCCTCCAGCATAATTCGCGCCCCTATACCTCTACCGCCAAGGAATTTTTGGTACCATTCGTCGGGAATCTGATAATCATTAATACTTCTTTTGGTTAATGAAACGTCAAGATAGCGACCAAAATGACCTGTTTTCATGTTACCTCCCTGGATCGATTGAAATCTTACGTGTAAATGTCTTTTGCCGCAGATAGATCCTTCAATCCGCTGCCGGTAATCGGTACCACAACGGTTTCCCCTTTGTTGAATCTATTGTGTTGGGCCAGGAGTGAAACTCCTGCCAGAGTTGCAGCCGAAGTAGGTTCACAAAAGATTCCTTCTCGTTTGGCTAATTTAGCATGGTTTTTTTGTATATCCATTTCTTTTACAGCAAGTGCTCCTCCTTCACTCATTCTGATACTTTCGAGGATTTCCCTGTCTCGATCTGGCTTGGATATATCTATGCCTTCTGCTACTGTGGTGCTAGGTTCAACTCGTTCCGCCCTGGCTTTTTGATCTTTGAACGCGGTTACGATAGGACAACAGGACTTCGATTGTATTGCATGCAGCTTTGGTCGTTTTTCTATCCAACCAAGCTCGTAGAGTTCATGAAAACCTTTGAAGGTGCCTGTAAACAGAGACCCACCTCCTACTGGCATTACCACATGGTCGGGTGCAGCCCAATTAAGTTGCTCAGCAATTTCGTAGGCAACGGTTTTCATACCTGCTTGAAAGTAGGGACTCGAGTTATGAGAAGCGTAGTATAGGTTTCCTTTATCACAGTCCAATTTAATTTGCTTGGCAGCGTTTTCTCTGGGACCAGGAACCTTTTTGAACTTGGCTCCGTAGCTTTGTATTTGGATTATTTTATCTCCGGAGGCATTGGCTGGAACATAAATTATACTTTTTACTCCCGCTTTGGCTGAATAGGCAGCGAGAGAAGCTCCAGCGTTACCCGAAGAATCGTCCGCAACACGATCGAGACCCCACTCTTGGATTTTTGTTGATAATACCGAAGTTCCTCGGTCCTTGAAGGAGCCGCTAGGATTCAAAAATTCTAACTTGAACAAAAGCCGGAAATTTTGGCCTTTTAGATAGTGCTTTGACTTGATCAGTGGAGTCCAGCCTTCTCCCAGACTAACTGGTGGATGGTTAGTTGGTAAAAACTCCTTGTACCGCCAGATAGAGGTTTCCCGGCTGGTTAGATCTTCTTTTTTCACCGATTTTGATAGCTCCTTAGGGTTATAGTAGAAAGACAGAGGAGAACCGCATTCCTGACAGTATGTTACCGGTTTACCCTCAGGGAATTCTTTTCCACAGAAAGTACATTTTAACCTTCGAGTGGTCACGTGATTCACGCTGGACTCCTTGTGAATAAGATGAGGTTTTGTAGGTTGAGTTTGTTACAACAATTATTACTAGAACTCGGATAATTTTCATCCCACAATATTATAGATCTCTGTATCTACGAGACATAAATAGTGAG
>CAZTJJ010000012.1:0-33238 GCA_964614065.1 uncultured Thermotogae bacterium | reverse complement strand
TCCGTCATCATTCCAAGACCTATGTTTTCCATCATCAGCGAAAAACCGGGGCCAGAAGTCGCGGTCATTGACCTTTTTCCACCCCACGCACCACCGAGCACCGCAGCTATCGAGCTGAGCTCATCTTCCATTTGAATAAAGGTACCATTTACCTGGGGCATTCTTTGTGACATTCTTTCTGCAATTTCTGACTGTGGCGTGATTGGATAACCCGCGAAGAAACGGCAACCAGCAGCGATCGCCCCTTCCGCGCAAGCCTCGTCACCGTTCATAAAATATTTACCTTCCATTATCGCCTTATTACTCATATTCTCACCTTCCTGTCTTACCTGTCTTAGTTAAAGTATCTCAACCCAGGGGGGAGTGCTGTATCTTGGACCCGTGTCATGAGCTCGGGGCCAGCAAGTCCAGAGTGCGTCCCTGCGTCCTCTCTCCTCTGTAATCCGGTACCAACATGGGAGAATGTCTCTCTTCCGTTACCCCTTTTTCCTGAAGCTTGTCAATATAATTTTCTACATGGGCTAAGCTAATGTCTCCCCAACCCGACTCATTCTTGGCGTGTTTGGCAGCGGCTATTCCTGCTCGGCGGCCAAAAACATTGTAATCCATAATTGAATTTCCCATCAATCTGTTCTTTCCATGAACACCACCCTCTACTTCTCCTCCTGCAAAAAGACCCTTTATCGCTGTTTGTCCCTCTTTATTTATCTCGACCCCTCCGTTTTGGTAGTGAAGCGTTGGGTAAACTAATATGGGATCCTCAGTAGGATCAATGCCAAACCTTGTATAGAGACGGTAGATGTAGTCCAGGTCCTTTTTAAAGGTACCCTCACCATGTATCATGTCTATCATCGGGGTGTCCAACCAGACTCCCTTCACGCCGCCCGGCGTCTCTATACCTTTATCTTTTCCATAACACTCTCTGATCAACATCGATGCTTCTACATCTCTGGGCTCCAAATTGAAAGTAAAGAATTCCCCGTCTTTATTTACAGGATACGCACCGGTACTTCTCACTTTCTCTGTAACTAACAAACCAAGTATTTGCTGTGGATAAGCCGCTCCAGTGGGGTGATATTGTACAGTATCCATATCCAACAAGTTCGCTCCAGCTCGGTAGCCCAAAATTAAACCGTCAGCAGTGGCCCCGTAGTGGTTTGTGGTGGGAAAGTTCTGTATGTGCAGGCGGCCAAAACCTCCTGTGGCTAGAACTACAGATTTGGCCTTCACTACTGTATACCTATCGGTTTCCATGTTGTATAACAAAGCCCCAGTAACAGTACCTTCCGAATCGGTAAGCAACTCCACCGCAGGGGAAAACTCTTTCACGGGGATATCCATATTCCTTACTTCGTCCCTTACGACCCGAACTATCTCCAGTCCGGTGTAGTCTTTGGCGGAATGCAAACGTTTCCGGGAAGTACCTCCCCCGTGCATCTCTTTCATGGAGCCGTCCTCATTTTTATCGTACATTACTCCAAGGTCTTCGTGCCATTTTATCATCTTGGGGCCATCTTTGACTAATGCTTCTACAAGCTCTGGTTTGTTGGCGTAATGTCCACCGCCCACGATGTCCAGATAATGTTGAGATGGGCTATCCTCCTGTCTATCAGCTGCTTGGACTCCTCCCTGGGACATGACTGAGTTGGAGTCTCCATTCCTCAGCTTGGTTGCAATTAAGATATCAGCTGGATCCATTCCCTCTTTAACTGCCCAATATGCAGCAATGTTTCCTGCACCACCGCCACCGACAATCAACACGCCAACTTCTTTGTCAACTTGGGTTAGATCAACATCAGAGGGATTATACTTAGGGTAAGCTTCCAGCAGGTCAACTAGCTCCTCAGGCATCATTTCTCCGTCGTTGGGGCCTACCTGAACCTCTCGAAATGCAGACTCTATATAATCTGGATGATATTCGTTAAGAATTTTTTCCCTTTTCTTCCTGGGTAGAGGTTCCACCTCTTTACCAATTCGGTCCTCTCTGGTTTCTTCAACTTTTTTAATGGACTCCCGCATCCTTGGAAGATAAGGGTCTTCTTGATTTTTATTCGATCTCTCTACTCTCATATCTTTTTTGAAGGACCTCCTGTGAAAGACTAGAAATTTCCTCTAAAGCATCGTCAAATTCACCGTTCTCAATTTCGTCAATTCGTTTCGATACGTGCTCAGATTTGGGATGATGATGTTTTCCATGTATCCTCCGAGCCATTTGAGCCACGTGATGATGAGGTATCTCTGCTGGGCAACGCGCCGCACAGATACCACATTGAATGCAATCAAAGGACAAGTTCGCGACTGCTTCTATATTTCCCCGAATCGCCTCGTTGATAAAATCCATCACTTCCAGGTCTTGTGGGCAAGCTTTCGTACAGGTATTACAGGAAACGCATCTAGCAATTTCCGGGTAATTTTCCAACAGCGGATTCCCACCATCACCGATATCCTCAATGTCGTAGGATACACGGCCAGCTGGTGTAAAGGGTAGTTGCATTAAATACATTCCATCTTCGACAGTTTTCTGGCATGCGAGGTCGGCATACAGCTTATAATCGTCCTCCAAACGGTATAGCGTCGCGCATGCGCCACAAAAACCCCCTCGGCAACCTACCCCTCGGATCAATTGATAACCACTGTACTCAATTGCGTCCATCATGGTTAACCCTTTGGGTACCTCGTATTCTTTGCCCATAATATGAATTCTAACAGTCTCTTCAACTCCGTCCGTTTGGGACACACTATCACCTCTTATTCAAAGCTTTGGTCTTAATTGGTATGGTATTGCTTGGATCAATTGCATGTTCTTCAAATCTGCATACATCCGGATTACCATAAGCTACCGCCATCAATTGAGTAATATATAGTATTGGAACTGGCTTGTGAGAAGGGTTCTGTTGTGCATATTCTCTTTGACGGGTATCTAAATTATAATGACACAATGGGCAAGACGTAATAAGTAAGTCGGCACCAGCAGCGTCAGCGCCTTCTGAAATCTTGGCTGCTTGTTTTAGGACGATTTCCTGGTTCTCAACTGTGTTATAAGATCCACAACATTCCGAATGATAAGGATAGTCAACGGGCGTCGCTCCTAGGCTTGTAATTAAGTCATCCAGCACTGTGGGATTATGGGGATCGTCCAAACCAATTTCTTTTGGCCGAGTCAACATGCACCCATAATACGGTGCTACCTTCAAATCGTCCAGGGGAGATTGAACGGGTTTGCTGACTTTCTCCCAGCCTAACTCGTCTCTGAGTAACTCGAGATAATGTCTGACAGTAACTTCAACTCGGTAATCCTCTTCTAAATCCATAAAGCTATTAATTTTATCAAGCTTTTCACTATCATTTTGAACCAATCGATTAGCTCGTTTTTCGGTATTATCGCACATCGAGCAGAGAGTATACAGGGTATCGTATCCTTCTTCCTGAGCGTGGACCAGATTTCGTATCGGTGCAACCTGTTTCATTAGGTTATCCGTGGCCAAAGAATACACGGTCCCACAGCAATTCCATCTCTCTAATTCCTTTAGGTGAATCCCTAGTTGCTCCGACGCGTACATTGCCGACTCTTCAAAACCAATTGCAGTATCTTTTAGACTACAACCCGGGTAGTACAATACATCTCGCATGTTATCAACCTGTCTTTTTTCTAAAATTGCTGACCAATGCTATTTCCGGCAGACCGTCAGTATCCAGTTTATTTAGATCAGTTTCGTCAACGTTTCTCCTAAGATTGATCTCTCTAATAGCCTCCATGATTGCAGGAATGTCGTTCCCTTTTGGGCATTCGACTTCACAGCTTAGACAAGATGCGCAAACCCACGGCGACCTCGAAGAGAGTATCCGCTTATCTCCAATTTGAACCCGCCGAATCACCTGATTTGGCAATTCATCCATCTCATCAGTAAAAGGACAGCTGGCGGAACACTTACCGCATTGAAAACACGCGTAGAGGTTCTGTCCACTCAACTCCTCTACTACCGCCACTAAGTCCTGATCAGAATTAGTTATCTTCATAAATCCTCCGCATTTATTCTCAATTCTTATCTTGTTAATTCTTTGATTAAAGTACCTTGATTGTCAAAGAGTTCTACGCCCAAATCCATGCCACCAGTAATGCTATGAGTTGAACAAGCCAAACAAGGATCATACGGTCGGAACCCCATCTCAACCTTGTTTAACACCTTTTCATCGGTTTCCCCATTTTTAATAGCATCCAGTGCTGACTCTCGAATCGATATCGATAGCGCGGCACTGTTACTGGTTGTGGGGACTATCATATTTGCTCCTATCACTATGCCATCCTCATTTAAATCATAACTGTGAATTAATGTACCTCGTGCAGCCTCAATTACCCCGACACCCTCCGTAGGTTCCCCTAGTTCAGCACGGATGGGCCCGTCCGTTAAATTTTTGTCATGAGATAGTTTAACCATACTTTCTGCTGCCTGGATCAGTTCAATTAATCTCGCCCAGTGATAGGCATACGTGCTATGGACAGGAAAATCCCCAAAGAAATTGACAAACTTATCATATTCCTTTTGAGCCAGTTCTGTCTTCATTCCATCTGATACGTTTAGCCTGGCAAGGGGACCCACTCTAAAGATTCCACTGTCGGGTCCAGGGGTGAAGTCGTTCCAACCGATTTCTTTAAGATAGGGAAATTTTACGTAGGTCCAAGGTTCAACTCGTTCCCTAATCATCTCTGTTATTTGCTCATGTGTAACCTTGGCAAACTCTTTACCCTGAGGATCAACGATCTTTATTTTACCGTCGTAAAATGTAACATGTTCTCTTTCATCCACAAGACCCATATAGTATGTATTCAACGCAAGCTTAGGATTGTTTAACAGTTGGCCAAATTTATCTGTATCTAATACTTTACAGTGAAATAGATCCAAGCTTTGTTTGGCAAAGCTTAGAGCCTCCTTAGCGATTTCTTCAAGCTCCTGCTTGTCAGCGTCCGTTACCCCATCCGAAAGCCCTCCAGGAATTCCAGTAACCGGGTGTACTTGATGGCCACCGATTATTTCAATCGCTTCGTGAGCTAACCTCCTCGTTTTTATTACGGCTTGCCCGATGTCTTCACCAAGAGAATTCATGATTCCTACGATATTACGATTCTCCTTTCTCCCGTCGTCGACAAAAAAATCAGGGCCGCTCAAGTAAAATAGGTGTAGCAGGTGGTCAGCAAAAATATAAGAATTGTATAGAAGCTTTCGTAGATTTAAAGCTACATGTGGTGGGGCAACAGAAAACGCGTTATCCAAAGCCTTTGTGGAGGCAAAATGATGTGCCTCAGGACATACACCACAAATCCGTTCTGTAATCCTTGGCATATCCTCGGCGCGTCTTCCTTTGCAGAATTCCTCAAAACCTCTTAATTCAGGTACTTGTAAAACGGCATCTTGAGGAAACCCATCATCGTCTAAGAATATCTGGATTTTCCCATGTCCTTCTAATCTCGTAATAGGATCAATACTAATAGTCTTTTCACTCATGGTTATCTTCGTCCTCCACACGACCTCCGAAAATGGAAGTAGGTAAGGAATAGGTGTAAAAGGAGCCAACTGGATCTGGCAAGTTATTCAGAGTATTCCACTCCTGTTCTAGGGCGGTTCCTTCCTCGCCAATTTGGAGTACTGAGGCTAAACTGTTGAGCATCTCGGTTCCCTGGTCGTTCACATTCTCAGGAGGACCAAAACAACCTTTGCAGGGCTGATTTTTTTCAGGACACGCCGCACCACAGCCACTGCGGGTTGCGGGGCCCATGCAAATAATACCTTGATCCAATAAACACATGTCAGGATCAATTTCCGTATCATGAGGACGATTGATTTTATCTATAGACTTACCCTGCCATTCCCTTGGGCACTCATCACATATAGTCTTTTTACCAGCAATAACTGCATCCTTCTCCGGTAATTCATCGTTTATCAATAATTCTAGGAAATCGCTTGTTAGCTCAGGGGGTGGCGGACAGCCAGGAATCAAGTAATCGACTTTTACCACTTGATTTAGACTCCTAACGCTTTCCTCAAGCTCGGGTAATGTCAATTTCCTATTATTCTTTTTAGTGACCTCGAGGGGTACAGTTTTGTCGGGGTTGTCGGTAGTTGCATTGTTTACATAGACAGTGTCAAATAGTTGTTTGCGGCTGCTCAAGTTTGCCAGTCCCGGGATGCCGCCTTGTGCTGCACAGGACCCATAGGCAACAAGAATTTTCGATTTCTTTCGTAAAAGATTTGCGAGTTCTTCGTTCTCGGAAGTTCTAATTCCTCCGTTAAAAAACGTAATGTCGATTTCATCTTCCGTGTAACCTTTAAGATCCTCGTATTTAAAATCCGTGGCAGCAGGCCAAAACACGATATCGGCATACTTAACTAAGTCAACTATCTTCTCATGTAAACCCAGCAAGGCCACGTCACAGCCTCCACACGAGGAAGCCCAGTACGCCGCAAATTTCTTCTTTTTGTTATTCATTGTTAAATGGCCCCGGTCCAAGCTCTCTTATCTCATTAGTAAAGTCTTCCACCACGCTTGCGAATTTATCTCCCTCTGTCGCTGAAATCCACTCCAATCTGACCCTGTCTGGATTTAACCCGAATTGCTTGAGCACATGTTTAACCAAGGCAACTCGCCTCCATGTCTTATAGTTTCCACTTGTATAATGACAGTCACCGGGATGACATCCACTAATCAGAACCCCGTCCGCTCCGTCCTTAAATGCTTCCATAATAAAATTTGCATCTATCCTTCCAGAACAATTAACCGTTACAGGTATTAAATTTGACGGATACTGCCTGCGACTTACCCCGGCCAAGTCGGCACCAGCAGAGGAACACCATTTGCACAAAAACCCCACTAGCTTCGGCTCAAAATCCATGTTAATCACCCACGTAGGCTTTGACCATATTATTGACCTGCTCATCAGTCAAATTCTTTAAACTTAATGAGTTTGATGGACAACCAGAAACACACGTACCGCAACCCTCACATAATATTTCGTTTACTTCAGCAACATCTCTCTGGTTAAGCTCAAGGGCCCCGTAAGGACATTGACCAATACATAGGCCACAACCACTACAATGTTCATCGTCGATTTCAGCGACTTGAGGGTCATGTGATAGCGTTGGTTGTGCCAGCAGATCGATGGCCTTAGCTGCAGCACCACTGCCTTGCGATACCGAATCAGGGATATCTTTGGGTGCCTGGCCAGCTCCAGCAAAGAAGACACCGCCACCTAAGCTCTCAACAGGGCGCAGTTTTGGATGAGCTTCCTTGTAAAAGCCATTAGGCCCAAGGTTCAAATTTAATTGTTTGCTGGTTTCTTCTGCTTCTCTTGAGGGCACAATCGACTGAGCGAGTACAACTAAATCCGCATCTATCTCTACCTTCTCACCTATGGTTTGGTCCACACCCTGAACTTGAATTTTGCCCTCGATTTCTTCCAGCTTTGAAACTTTCCCCTTTAAGTATAGTACGCGCTCCTCTTCTTGTACTTTCTGAACAAACTCTTCGTATTCTTTTCCTCCTGCCCGAATGTCGATATAGAACACATATGCGTTGCCATCGGGTACGCTCTCTTTGTACAATAACGCGTGCTTTGCGGTGTACATGCAACAGATCTTGGAACAATAGGAATTGTGATTTTCTGGATCCCTGGAACCTGAACATTGTATAAAGACGATATCCTTTGGGACTTTTCCGTCGGAAGGGCGTCTGATTTCGCCGCGGGTCGGGCCTGTAGCGGATAGCATTCTCTCAAACTGTAAACCATCTATAACGTTTTCATATTTACCAGCACCGTATTCTCCCATATTTGCTATTTCGTAAAGGTCGTATCCAGTAGCCACGATAATTGCACCGACTTCTTCTTCTACAAATTCCGGCTGCTGGTCGTAATTGACCGCGTCCGCATCACAGGCAGCGCTACACTCAGTACAACATAATGGGTTTAACCCTAGACACGCATCCTCGTCAAGAGTATAAGAAGAAGGGATAGCTTGCGAAAACGGTATGTGTATTGCCTTTCTGGTTGATAAACCCTCGTTGAATTCGTCCTCTACTTCTACAGGACACACTTCAACGCAGTCTCCACATAAATTGCAAGCATCTGGATCGACGTAGGTAGGCTTCTTTTCTATAGTCACTTTATAATTTCCAATAAAGCCAGAAACGTTTTTGACTTCACTATAAACCATAAGTTCAATGTTAGGATGACGATCAACCTGGACCATCTTCGGAGTCAATATGCATTGGGAGCAATCCAGGGTTGGGAAAGTTTCTGAGAGTTGGGCCATATGTCCACCGATAGTGGGTTCCTTTTCGACAAGTATAACTTCTTTCCCCGCCTCAGCAACATCCAGCGCCGCCTGGATACCTGATATACCCCCGCCGATAACCAAGCATTTGTTAGAATGATCCATCTCGACGGGTTCTAGTGGTAGATTTCGTTTGACCTTTTCCACGGCCCCTTTGATTATTTTTAGGGCCTTTTCGGTAGGCTTATAGCCATTGCCTCTGTGAACCCACGAACATTGTTCTCGTATATTGGCGATTTCACATCGAAATCTGTTCAGCCCTGCTTCTTCCACAACCTCGCGAAATGTTTCCTCATGCATCGATGGAGAACACGCAGCTACTACAACTCCATTTAAGTCCTCGTCTGTGATTGCATCCTTGATCGTATTTTGTCCAGGATCCGAGCACATGTACTCATAGTTTGTACCAAAAACCACGGAATCTAACGCTAAGACATCTTCTGCCAGGCGTTCTACGTCAACTGAGCCCGCTATATTTTCTCCACAATGACAGACAAACACACCAACTCTGGGTCTCGACGTCATAAAGATCCTCCCGGGTCTAACCCGAAATTAGTTCTTCTCCGTATTCGAACCCACGCTCTAGAGCGGTTTCATTTAAGCTCTCTGTCCCATCCGGCACAGAATCTAACACAGACTCTTTCATCTGTTCTTTGTCAACAACAGAAGTAATTGCCGACAAAGCCCCTAACATAACTACGTTAGCAACTATCTTGTGCCCAACCTCTTCCGCAATACTTGTTGCAGGAATTTTGTACTGTTTGACTCCGGGTGGAGGATCTTTTTCCTCGACCAGATCCTTTTCTAGCAACATCACGCCGCCATCTTGTACGTTATCACTGTACTTCTCGTAAGCTTCTTGAGACATAAGTATTAGAATCTCTGGTGTAGTTATCTGTGGGTAATCGATTTTTTGGTTCTCTATGACGACATCAGCGCTACAAGCTCCACCCCGAGCCTCCGGCCCATAGGATTGAATTAAGACTGCGTCTTTATCAGCAAAAATAGCTGCAGCTTTTCCAGTAATGTTACCAGCCGAGATTATACCTTGCCCGCCAAACCCACCAAATCTTATCTCATTCCTCACTATACCACCTGCTGTAGCAAATTATATCATGAACTTTGATATTAGTTTGATATTAGCAACCAGTGTATTTTTCTTCCATGATTCAGATCAACCCTTGATATGATAATCCTCAACTAGTTACAAAAGTTCCTGTTTCACATGAACTTTTACATCAGTACTTGCTTTCTTACCGAAAAATTTGGCAAAATGTTTTTGATAGCTGAACGTTGATATACAAATGAAACATTTTCATGTTTACTGTGTAAATACAATGAGAACTAAAAACATTGGTTCAATGGACGAAACAGAACTGTTATATCGTTCTCTAAGAGGGGAAAAGCAGGCTTGGGGTGAAATAGCCAAACGGTATAAACGCGCTGTTTACGGTGTAAACCTGGCCCTGTTAAAGGACAGAACAGAAGCGGAGGACGCTACCCAGGAAACATTTATCAAAGCTTGGAACAACCTGGAGAAATATGATATGAATAGAAAATTTTCGACATGGTTGTTCACAATAGGTAGTAACATCTCTAAAAACATAATTAGAAAAAGAGATCGGTGGCGCTTTATCAATAACCTCCCTTTAGTGAAAGGAAAAAACGATCCTCAAACACAAGTTAGGAAAGAAAAGCGAGTAAATGGGATAAGAGAAGCAGTTTTTAGTTTAAGTGCTAAATATCGAGCTCCCCTGATACTTCGTTTTTGGGGTGAGCAGTCCTATCAGGAGATCTCACAGATACTTGATATCCCAGAAGGTACAGTTAAGACCAGACTACATCGAGGAAAAACCAGAGTAAAAGAGTTGTGTAAACAAAAGGGGGTAAAATGAAACCGGATAGTGATTTCGAACCTTCGATAAAAGAAAAGGTCAAAGATGAATGGGAGGAAATCGTTCAATCCGACTCCCGACGCCTACAGAACATCGAAAACCGGGTCATCAGTCAAATCAGTACACGCAATAATTTTAGCCTTCTCTTTTGGATGCACAAACTTAAAGATAAATCATCAGAACTGTACTATCAGTTTACAGTTGTCCAACGTTACGCAATCGTTGCTTCTGTAGTTACTGCCACCATAGTTGGTGTCTTATTGGGATGGTTTATCCTTCCTGCCAGAAATACCCATCAAACGTTAACCCTATTCAGATTCCAGGCAGCCGATGCCGACAGAGTGGAATTGGCCGGAGAGTTTAGCGGGTTTAAGCCAATTGAAATGTCAGACAAAGATGGTGACGGCGTGTGGACGGTTAAACTGAAACTAAAAGAGGGTAAATACGAGTACTACTATCTATTGAACGGAAACGATAAACCCGATAGTTACCCTCGTGCCGATGAAGTCGTAAGGGACTGGGACAATAGCAAAAATGGTATCATCTATATCCGAGAAAATGACAAGGAGGGATCCGGTAACCAAACATCCGCATGAACACTTAATTTTCGTTTTGGGGGTGTCAGTGAGCAGATGAGTAAAAGCAATAGTTTGTTATCACTTAGATTTGCGTTTTGCAGCAGCGATAATTTGGGGATAATTTTTCTTGTGAGTTTTCTTCTAATCCTACTTTTCTTTCTAGGATCAGTCACGTTTAACGCCTCTGCAAACAACGTTCCCCGAGAAAGGAGTGTAAGAACCCAGGTAGAGAGGTTGGATTTTCTGTCCGCTAGGCAGATGAGATCCCTCCCTCACACGATTATTAAAGCCGCCCAGGCTGGCCTGCTGGATTATTCCAGTTCAGTTGGTACAAATACTCTATTGACGGCATTGGTCAACAGTCGGGGCTCAGCTCGTCAAAAGAGCGAGCTAATCCGCCTCTATCAGACCAGTTTAAGCGACAACCTACCTGTTTTTTTGATAACAAGAACCTCAATCAGGTTGCTTCGAAGGCGCGCACCCTTCACCACAGTTTTGTCAACGGTCCGACGGCAGATTCACTTGTTGCGGAGTATAAAGGATTATGTCCAAACAGAAGGGGTGAGCCTGTATCTGACCTATCAGCATAAACACGCTCTAATCGACACATTGGCTGAAACTATAGAAATATTCTTAAGACAACAAAATGGTGGAAGTCAAGAGCCCACTGACAGTAAATTTGTCCAGCTCAAGCAAATCATGCATAACCTAATAAGAGTTAGCGCTCTGCCGGTGTCACTTAGTTCAAATTCCAACGTAAAAGGTGGGGAAAAGTCCACTGACATCAATCCTCAACTCTCGCGATTTTTAAGCAACCAAAGCACAATTGAGAGACTGGTGAGAATTGCAGAAGAGTTTAATGCTTAGTCCCAGCGATTCTCACTCGTTTATTGAAAAAGTACGGTTAGCTGTATGTTAAATTTGAGAATAGGGAGTTGGTACTGGTCGGGATTTGTCAAATAAACTTGAATGACCTTGACAAATAACGCCCACTGGAGTGAGAACACAGTTGATTAAAGAGGAGTCATTTGTCCATGTAGTCTTTGGTAGAGCTTGATCATGAGCGAGAAACCGTACGTTTTAGGTAATACCTAAAAGGCTGGCCGAAGCTGGTAAAGCAATACTAGGGCTAAATTCTAACTTAGAACCTTACCTGTCAAACTTTTCTTGCCGATAGTAACTGTGCAAAGTTATTAAAATACGTATTGCGACCAGTCACCTCAAACCGATGTTGGCGGAAAATATTGTCCCAATCTCGTTTTAGATAATCAAAGGCGTATTTACACTCTAGTGCCTTGAATGGAATCTTGAAATAAAATGGAAGTGTTGCAACTTCGAATTTCCCATAATCCAGAATGAGAAGTGTGCCATTTTTCTTTAACGCGTTGTGGGCGTTGTCGAGTAGTTTTAACCTCGACGAGTGAGGTAACCCGTGAAACACAAACGAAGCAAAAACCTTATCAAAGACATTTTCATAAGGGATTGGTTTATCTATTCTTCTCTTCTCGATTTGGACTTTATCGATCCCTTCAAATCTATTATTAAACCTACGGATTGCTGTTTCACCGATCTCCAGGCCAAGAATATAACCTTCCTTGCCCATGTATTTACACATAAATTCAGCATTATAACCAGACCCAGCCCCAAGATCCAATATCTTATCGGATGGCCGGATCTTCATGTCTTCCACGGCCTTTTGGATAAAGTGCTTGTACCTCCCCGCGGTAACGAGGTTTAGCAGGAAACCGTAATGTTTGGCTAATATTCCTTCAATTTCTACTCTAGATTCGGGATAAAGTTTTCCCATCTTTTTGAACCTCGAACTGATTGTATGCTTGATTGTCGGTATATCCAGATCATCATCCTCTATTGGATGATAGCTTCTTATCCCTGTCACTACTACGTACTTGTCAATATCCTTCCATGTTATCTCTTCTCCATCCGTCTTGCCAAACGCATTACTACCGTCTATTCGGGTGATGGCAGTTTCGGTGTAAATTCAGCCCATCACCAAACCTTGCCGTGGAAGCCTTCCAGTACCTTGGGGCGGGGTTCTTGACTTAATCGTCTGTATGGTAATTTGTGGAACCTGCTAATGTGTTTCTATGTAGTCTCTGAAGTTATTGACTACCGTGGCAAATGATTTTGCTGCTTCGGAATCCGGATATCTTTTAACAAAAGGTATGCCATCATCGCCGGTTTTAACGATCCTGTGATCCAGCGGAACGTCACCTAAGAAATTAATCCCCAACTGCTCGGAGGCTTTTCTACCCCCACCAGCTTTAAAGATATCAGTTTTCTTGCCACAGTGGGGGCAAACGAAACCACTCATGTTCTCTACAACACCTATTACGGGGACATCTAATTTTCTCGAAAAATTAACCGCTTTCCTAGAATCTAATAGAGATAGATCCTGTGGTGTAGTTACTATTATGGATCCATCCAATTTCTCAAGGAGTTGGGCAATTGATAATGCCTCATCACCCGTTCCCGGCGGCAGATCAACTATAAGATACTCTAACTCCCCCCAGTTAACGTCGTTTAGAAATTGACGAATCGCTTTCATTTTTAACGGCCCTCGCCAGATAACCGGAGAATCCTCATCCGGTAAGGTAAAGGCCATGGACATTATGCGCAAGTTATCCAGCTTAGCAGGTTCGATTCTGTTTTCGGTTCCGGAAAGCAATTGATCGTCAACGCCCATTATTTTGGGAATATTTGGACCGTGGATATCTGCATCCAGGACGCCAATATTGCTGGTCGATTCCTGAGCTAGCGACGCGGCAAGGTTTGCAGAGACTGTGCTTTTCCCCACTCCACCTTTTCCACTCATGACAATCAAGGCGTGTTTTACGTTTTCTAACCTAATTTTTTGTGCTTGAGCTTGCGCCTGTTTCTGTTTATTGTCTGTATTTTGGTTCATTATGTACCCTCCAATGGAAATGAACGATTCCGTTAGTTCTATTAAACTGAATTTAAATGCTTCCAAACGATTCTATCATATGCACAGGGTAAATCAACTGTTAAATTAATCCTTGTCACGTCTCCACTCATATCCCGGCTCTTCCTCGAGGACTTCTCCCTTTCTTTCTTCCTTCACCGGCTGTATTCCCGCTATTGCAAGAACAATTAGAAAGGCCATAAAAGCCAACACAGCTGCAACCATGGCAACCCCGGGTATATAACCAACTCTTGCACGGTGCAACACAGTAGAAAGCGCTTTGGTTGGGGTGGGATGTAGATTTATTTTCATTATCCAGCTCAAAACGATGGTAACAAAAATCCACAGGTAGATTTTTCTCAAACGAACGGCAATTGCCGATGAAAAGTTAAGTTTATGTTCAGGCTCCCTCAAGTCTTTAGCGAGTACTTTTCTCCACTCCACTCTAGGTAACGACTCATCCGGGTCCAACACATTAGCAATAAAGTTCTCCTCTAGTAATCTTAACCGCGAACGCCAGACCTCATGCATCTGGTATCTATTTGCCTCAAGTACTAATACTGCAAAAGTTAGGGGGATAACCAGCAAGATAAGCGCAGGTGAACGCATCGGAGAAGAGTACGACCATGTAATCATACCCGCTGCCACCACGAGAGACCAATAAGGGGTGGTATCTAGACGGTTGCGCCAGGTGTTAACTCTTTGCACTTCACCACGATATAAGTGAATTAAAATCGTTTCTAGCTCGTCGTCAGATATTTTAGACTCTTCTTCGTTGTTCATTATTCATTCTCTTTCCTCGACCGAACGTTCATCTCTATCTTAAGACTAGCACAGAGCTGTACCCTACGCAAAGTGATTTTTCAACATAGCGATCCCCAGACCAATTACCCCGACAAACATCAAAACCGCAGTGAAAAAAAAGGCAGCCTGGAACGAAAACATTTCGATGATAGCACCTGCTAGAAAAGGAAGGGGCGCCGTTAATGCAATGGCGGTTCCCATTATCCCTCTGTAGGTGGGTCTCTTTTCCGCCGGTGCTAGTTCAAGCAACTGAGTGTTAAACCCGACCTGCCTAGCGTTCATCCCAGATCCAGCCAATATGAAGACAATAGAAAAATAAAGTGGATTCAACGGCGTAATAAAAACTGCTATTAATGGTGTAACTGCGGCCATAAACAAACATATCAAGATAACTAAATTAGCATCATTCGCCGCTATGCGCATCCAAACCAAATTAGACAGAGCACCACCAACAACTCTAGCTGCAAGGTAAATACCTATAAGACCACTTGCAATTCCTACCTCCTCTTTGAAAAACACGATATAGTAAGGGATGATCATTATATGAAATCCGGCAAGTATTCGAACTAGTAGAAATACCCTAAGCTCTCGGTCCTGGCGTAAGATTTGTAAGATTCCAGGGAAGTAATGCTTAAATCTAGTCCTTTTTGCTCCAACACTTGTTGGCTCTTTAATCATGTAAAAACCAGTTACCCCAATCAACAACGCTAAAGCAGAGAGAAGAAACAAAACTGCGTAATTTCTGGGGAATGCATAAAAGAACGAATCACTTAGAATGTATCTAACCAGGAACCCGCTGGCAAACGCAAGTAAGCTTCCCAGTGCTTGTTTGGTTGCGTAGAACTTAGCTCGACTAGTTCTCTCGATTGTCTTGCCGATAATATCCGTATAAGCGACCCCACCTAACGAGCCTGTCATAGAATAAATTAGAAGTGACGCAAACAAAAGAGACAAGATCATAATCGGCATACTCATTCCAAAAACCATGACGGTGATGCCTATGATAAACCACAAAAGAACTCTGGTATAAATTGCAAAGAACAAAAAAGGCTTTTTCTTAGAGTGTGGCTCAACAAAATTGGCAAACAGGGTCTGCGGCAGGTTACCTGCACTTAGATAAATTGATGGAAGTAAAGCAATTAGAAATTTTGAGTCAGCTATAGAACTGACAAATGCGGGTAGAATTAGGTCTACGTCGGCAAGTCGGATACTTGCGCTCAAAAAAGTGCCGTGTACTAGACCCCCATTAAAGTTTCGTTTTTGTTGATCGTCAGCCATTATCGAAACAGAATTGATTCTCCCTGAATTTCTCAATAACCGTGTAACAATCTCTCAAGCTAGGTCTTCGCCTGGCGAAACAGTAAACGGATAATATATTACTGGACTTATTCCGTGTTGTGTAGGTTATCAGTAACATTTGCGTAGATATTGTTCAGAAATTCCCTTTCTGAATTTCATCAACTGGTGAGTACTCCATCTTTACTTTTAAGCCAAGGATGCATCTGCAGGGCGAAGTCCCTTGAATTTTGGGTAGGCGTAATCTAGGATAATACAGAATATTGACGATACGTCTATAACGAGAAAAAGGTTCTTTTTCTCTTGAATATATGTCCTTAATAACTTTATATTCTTAAACCAGATCGTGATTAATCGTCATTGATTGTCTTGTTGCTCCAAGTTAGATAGATTAAAACGCTCTAAAAAACGTGAGGTATTACATGAAAATTGCAGTAACTTCAACAGGAGACGGCTTAGCTTCAGATGTAGATGGTAGATTCGGCAGATGTAACTACTTCGTTATTGTTGATACCGAAACTATGGAGTTAGAATCCATCGATAATCAAGCTCAGCGGGCGATCGGAGGTGCCGGCGTTGAAGCTGCCCAAACTCTCGCTAGCACTGACACGGAAGCCGTTGTAACTGGTAATGTTGGACCGAATGCTTATAGCGCTTTATCCTCTGCAGGGATCGAAATCTATACAGGAGCTACTGGTAGCGTTAAGAATGCTATTTCCGAGTACAAAGAAGGTAAATTGAGAAAGACTGAAAAATCAACTACCCGCGGAGGGCGGGGCAAAAGAATATAAAAACATTCTAAATTCAGGGTGAAACTATGAAAGTATGTTTTCCAACGAGTGGTCAAGGTGGACTAGCTGACACAATTGGTTTTCACTTCGGTAGGGTACCTACGTACACTATATATGACGACGAAACCGAACAGGTTGAAGTAATTTCTAATGACAGTACTCATAAAGGTGGAAGTGGGCTACCTGCTGATATCTTAGCAGAGGAAGGCATTGAGGTTATGGTTTGTTCTGATATAGGAAGAAAAGCCATCAGGTTATTCGATCAACACTGTATAACCGTCTATGTCGGTGCTTCGGGAACGGTAAGTGAAGCCCTAAGCGACTGGCAACAAGGAAACTTGTCGGTGGCATCGGAGGCGGACGGTTGCCAGGAGCACGCATTTCGTAAAGGTTCTCATAAGCAACACGACCATGACTAAAATCCTCATACAACGTTAGCACTTCCTCGCTGTGTGTTCATGTAAAGGAGTATAATGCAAATTACGATATCCGCTGGAAAAGGGGGAACGGGTAAAACTACAGTAGCTGTCAGCCTTGCACTTGCACTCAAAGACAACTACGCAATTCAATTTTTGGACTGTGATGTCGAGGAACCTGACTCAAAAATATTTCTAAAACCAGAATTACAGTCCGAAGAGTCCGTAAACTTAAAAATTCCTTACGTAAACGACGAGGTATGTACCTATTGTGGTGAGTGTGGGGAAGCTTGCCAGTTTAACGCCATTGCAACGTTTGGCGAAAATACTCTTGTCTATCCCGAATTGTGCCACGGATGTGGGCTGTGTTCTCTAGTTTGCCCGGTCGATGCAATAACTGAAGAGGATCACAAGATTGGAGAATTAAGAAGCGGTACCGCCAATGGTATAGCCTATCATGAGGGTGATTTGACCATTGGCTCGCCAATGGCAACCCCGATTATTAGTGAGCTGAAGAAAAAAATCGATCCAGAGATGATTTCTATTTTAGACTCGCCACCCGGTACTGCATGTCCGGTCATCGAAAGCCTTCACGGCAGTGATTTTGCTCTCTTGGTGACAGAGCCCACCCTGTTCGGATTGCATGACCTAAAGCTTTCTGTCGATGTCGTCAAGGAGCTTAAAATTCCAGTTGGAGTTATAATCAACAGATTTGGGCTAGGCGATAATCGAGTAGAAGAATACTGTGAAACCGAAGATATTCCGGTACTCTTACGCATACCTGACGATAGAACGATTGCAGAACACTATTCAAACGGGATTCCTTTTATTGAGAAGCTGGAAGGATGGAAGGAAAAATTCCTGGAACTATTTCAACAAATAGAAGACGAAGTAGAGTTACAAAGCAAAAAACTAGAAGAAATATCACAGGAGTACAATGAGCAACGGTGCAGTTAAACAATTACTAGTAATTAGCGGCAAAGGCGGGACCGGTAAGACAACTTTGGTCTCCTCCTTTGCCTCACTTGCCAAAGTAAAAGTGCTCTCCGACTGTGACGTGGATGCTGCCGATCTACACTTAATACTGAAGCCGAACCCAAAAGTCGAAGAGGAGTTCTCGGGAGGAAAGATAGCAGTCAAAAACGATGAGCTCTGTACCGATTGCGGAATCTGTAGAGAGTACTGTAGGTACGACGCCATAGACGAGAACTTTAATATCGATGAATTCAGCTGTGAAGGATGTGGAGTTTGCGAATACGTCTGTCCAGAAGATGCAATAACTATGGAAGACGTCCTATCCGGTTATTCCACCGAATCAGAAACAGCTTACGGAGACATGGCTCACGGCGAGCTTGTAGCAGGAGAGGAGACGTCCGGTAAATTGGTTACAAACATCAAACAAAAAGCCCAGCGGATCGCAGAAGAAACCGGAGTAGATCTTATCATCATTGATGGTTCACCGGGAATTGGATGTCCCGTTATAGCCTCCTTAGCGGACGTAGACATTGCCTTGCTGGTGGCGGAACCAACGTTATCCGGATTGAACGATCTAGAACGGGTAATTGAGCTAGTCAATCATTTTGGAATTCAGGCACACATAGTGATCAACAAATATGACATCAATGAAGCCATCACGGCTAGGATCGAGGAGCTAGCAAATAAGTCGAATCTGCCTATCTCAGGAAAGATTCCTTACGACCCCACTGTAACGGATGCGATGATTCATGAAAAGAGTATAGTCGAATATTCTTCGGGCCAAGCCTCTCAAGAGATAAAGGATATCTGGACAAAACTTGAGAAAAGCTTGTCCTGAATGGCAGAATACGTATACGCGGTCACCCTGCCAGCAAGGCCGCAACCTACATCCGGCTTCCAGCTCGTAGCTGTCTGCGATAATAAGACTAGAAAAAATAAAGATATAATTGGCCCATTGGAGTAACTAGTCCACAGTTAGTTTCCTATTAGAATCTAAGTTTAGAGAAAAATGCACAGATTAAGTTACAATCAAGGTCAATCGATTACCATAACTCCCCACTTAACACTTTCCTAGATGGGGTCATGGCTTGATCCCAGAGACTTGAGAAATATCTGGAAAAGGCGCTTGTTACCTTTCTACTATCTTTGATTAACAAATCGACTTCGGTGTTTTTGGTTAAGGAATAATAGGACCAGTTAGTCGAGCCTAGAACAGTTGTCTCCTTGTCTACAATTAACAATTTGCTGTGGGTTGTGTGCTCTAGACTATCAAACCTTACTGTCTCCAGACCTTTGCCAAGCAACCACAGTGTTGTCTCGCGATTTCTCTTGTTGATTTCATCGGACCAGCTGTTTACGTCAAGTAGAACTCTTACCTGAACTCCCCGGCCCGAGGCATCAGCGAGTTTTTGCATTAACTGATTTGATAAACTGTCCTTGAACTGAGGATAGTAAACCATTTTAAAAAGAACAAGATCTATAGACATTTCAGCGTTACCTAGAACTCTCTTCACTACGGAATAATAAGTTCTGGAATCAGCATAGCTTATAAGGGGGATCAGGGTCGGACCATCAGGCAACACAGGAGGTTGGACATTGGTATATGGCTTGTCTTCCCACAGAGACAGAAAAAATCTACTGAAATATTGTCCAGCTTTCCTGTTTTTTAGAACAACGTTGGTCTGGTACGTATCGGCATAAGTGGGATAGTTCCAGTTACTGGAACCAAGAATAACTACTTTTCTATCCACAATGACTAATTTAGAGTGGGTAGTAATCTCTGGATTGTCGAATTTCACCTTTAAACCCCGGTCCCGCAAAGCGCAAGCCGTTTCTTCGTTGGTCGCCGTTATGTCTTTTGACCAGTTACTACTGTCCAGGATAATTGACACCCTCACCCCTCGCTTGGTAGCGGCCTCCAACTCATCGTAAATCATACTCTGAAGCCCCTCAGGATAGTCCGGATAGTGTTGAGCTGTAGCCATCAATACTTGAATGGACCTTTGGGCATTAGTGATTGCAGCGATTAAGTTTGTAAAATACGGTTTGTTGGTGGGTTTATCAAGAAGGGGAATAATCGAGACAGAGTCCGGCCCAGCAGAGGCGTAATGGTTTACCAACAAGGCCAAAAGTAAAACTAACACGACTACGATTGTATCAAGCTTTTTGTTCATGGATGAAGTTATTTTGCAAAGTAGGGAACTATGTTGCAAGTAACTGTTCTCATAGAAGTTGTATTCTAAATCCGAAAGAGACCACCATCGGCGCAGGGAGAAACCAGTACACGAAAAAGCTAAATTGAATCTATGGTAGCAATTTCATCCTCTACCGGCTTGACAATTTCTGGTGAGGGAAAAGATTGTCTGGTTGAAGATTGATTAGAGTAGGTACATGGGATAATCTTGTTTAGAATATGATTAAAACACTAACTGTATTTGGAACTAGGCCCGAAGCAATAAAACTAGCTCCTGTGATCGAAGAATTCTCGTCCAGGTCAACGGTTAAGTCCGTTGTATGCTCTACAGGTCAGCACTTGGAGATGCTTGAGGGAGCCCTAAAGGCATTGGATGTTTCGGTAAATTATGATCTTGGATTAATGAAGGAATCTCAAACCTTATCTGGATTAACAGGTCGGTTACTTACCGCTTTGAGTCCTGTTATCCAACAAGAATCACCGGACATAGTGTTGGTTCAGGGGGATACCACAACGGCATTCGTGGGGGCACTCGTTGGCTTTTATCATAAAATACCTGTCGCTCATGTAGAAGCCGGACTAAGAAGTGGTGACAAGAAAAATCCCTTCCCGGAAGAGCTAAACCGCCGACTAGCAGATACTCTGTCGGATCTGCATTTTGCCCCGACCGAAGGCTCCAAGGTCAATTTGATTAGGGAAGGCTTTCCGCCTGAAAGTATAGCCGTTACCGGGAATACTGTAATTGATTCCCTGATGCACACGGTCAAATCGATTAGACAAGGTAATCTTACTTTAGACATATCGGACGAAATCTTAGATATGCGAAATCAACCAAATAAACTTCTCCTTGTGACTCTTCATAGACGTGAAAGCTTTGATACAGGCATAGCTAATATCTGTAACGCCTTGAAAGATTTAACCGAGATACATAGAAATCTGGTAATCGTTTTCCCTGTCCACTTGAATCCCAAGGTGCGTGAAACCGTTTACAATATTTTACGGGGACTGGATCAAGTTCGATTGCTTGAACCATTGAACTACGTAAATTTTGTAGGGCTGATGATGAAAGCAGACCTGATCATTACTGACTCTGGAGGAATACAAGAAGAGGCTCCGTCGTTGGGTATCCCTGTCCTCGTGGCACGGGATAAAACCGAACGTCCTGAGGCAATTGAGTCAGGAACTGCAAGATTAATAGGGACAAGTACTAACTCAATTATTGAAAAAACCAATCTTTTGCTCGAGAATGAAAAAGTATATCAGGAAATGGCAACCAAGGTTAATCCATTTGGATCGGGAAATGCGGCAAAACGCATCGTTGACGAAATCGAAAGACACTTCCTTGAAGCTAACGGCTAACTATAGCTATTGGAAAAGAAATCGAATATACGTTTGGCAACCTTCTCTGGAATCCTCGGTAAAGACTTAAGCTCTTCCAGGCTGGCCTTCCGTATGCCCTCTACTGAATTGAAGGTATTAAGGAGTTGAGCTTTCCGCTTTGGCCCTACGCCTTTAATAGAATCAAGCGAGGACCTCACAGTACGTTTCTGCCTTAACCTTCGATGATAATCCAGAGCAAACCTGTGAGCCTCGTCTCTAACACGCTGGAGAAGTTTCAATCCGTCAGAACCTCTATCAAAACCAACCGGCGCACCCCTGTAGGGTTCAAAAACCTGTTCGTACTCTTTGGCAAGACTAATAGCAGGTATATTATCCATATTCAACTTTCCCAAAACTTCAACCGCAGAATTGAGTTGACCTTTTCCTCCGTCTATCAGAATCAGATTGGGGAAAGTAGCGAAACTCTGGTCTATTTCCTCGTTCTTTTTGTCAGCATCCATATCTTTTCGACCGTGAATAAATCGTCTTCGGAGGACTTGTTTCAACATTTCATAATCGTCTGGCGCAGTCAATTCTGATATTTTGAACCGTCTGTAGTCAGATGGACTTGGTTTGCCATTCAAAAAAACAACCATTGACCCGACAGCATCTGTGCCTGAAGTGTTGGAAATATCATAACCTTCAATTCTTTTCGGCGGTGTGGCTAAATTCAAACTTTCTTGGAGTGCAAGTAGCCCACCCACAGTTGAATCGTTTGACCTGGTTCCTGTAGGGCGAAAATTAAATTTCGCATTACGCTTTGCCATCTCCAAAATTTCTTTCTTCACCCCTCTTTTAGGAACAATAATATTTACCTTCTCTGACCTGATTTTCTCCAACCAATCTTCAATGGTGGACTTGTCCCTTGGCTCCATTTGAACATAGATTTCCTCCGGAATAATATCCCTACTGGCGTAAAACTTCTTAATAAATTCCCCAATAATACTATTCTTTCGCTCTCCAGAAGGAAATTCCAGTTCGAAGCTATCCTGGCCACTAATCCTACCTCGCCTTACGAAGAAGATCTGAACGATACCCGATCCATCGCGTGTATCCAGGGCCAGAAAGTCCCTGTCCAGCTCATCGTTCAGTCTTACTCTTTGCCGGTTTGCAATTTTCTTTACAGCCTGGATCTTGTCCCGCCACTCTGCTGCTTTTTCATAATCGTGATCACTGGAGGCACTCCCCATTTTGTCTTCCAGCAGATCTATGACTCTCTGGTACCTTCCTTTCAAAATCTCTCTAATCTGATCCACGGACTCCATATACTTCTCCTTAGTTATCTTACCAGCACACGGTGCAGAGCATCTTCCAATGTGATATCGGAGACAGGGACGACGAGGCCCATCATCGTTTGTCCAACTACAATCTTTAATAGAAAAGATTTGTCTTAACGTGTCAAGGGTCCTTCTCATGGCACCTGCATTCGCATAAGGACCAAATACTTCGCTGCTGTCACTTTCCCTGTTCCTGGTTACAACAACCTTAGGGTAATCTTCATCCGTTATTTTGAGGTACGGATAGCGTTTGTTGTCTTTAAGCAGGACGTTGAACCGTGGCCGGTACTCCTTAATTAAATTTTCCTCGAGGATCAAAGCCTCGACCTCGGATTCTGTAACAATATAATCTATGTCATCGGCGTCCTCTCGCAGAAGTTTAGTCTTGAGAGAGGTGGATTTGTTCGGAGAAAAGTAGCTATGGATACGATCCCGTAGGGACGCGGATTTACCTACGTATATTACCTTTCCCTGAGATCTGATAATATACACACCCGACTCTTGGGGGAAATCTTTGATGCTGTCTTTCAGCTGCATTGCGTTAGCAATTCCCTTCGCTTCTCGGTAAATATTTCCTCTAGGACCTGGCCTGTATAGGACTTATCGTTTTCGCTGAGGTCTTCGGGAGTTCCCTCGGCGATAACCTCTCCACCATGAATTCCACCACCAGGGCCAAGATCAATTATCCAATCGGCAGTCTTGATTACGTGTGGATTGTGCTCAATAACAACTATGGTATTGCCCTCGTCCACCAATCTGTGAAGAACGTCAAGTAACTTATTAATGTCCTCTGCGTGAAGACCTGTCGTTGGTTCGTCGAAAAGGTAGATTGTGTTACCTTTTCTAGTCCGGGAGAGTTCTTTTGCTAATTTGATTCTCTGAGCTTCTCCACCCGAAAGTGTCGTCGAGGGTTGGCCAAGCCGTATGTAGCTTAAACCTATGTCTACCAACGTCTGCAACTTGTTTTTTATCTTGGTATGATTGGCAAAAAAATGCAACGCCTCTTCAACCGTCATTTCGAGAACGTCAGCAATAGTTTTACCTCGATAAGTAATCTCTAAGGTTTCTTTATTATATCTTTTACCACTACACTCCTCACAGGGCACAGTAATGTCCGGGAGAAAATGCATTTCTATCTCTTTCTCACCCCGGCCCTTACAGGCTTCGCAGCGACCACCTTTTCTATTAAAGGAAAACCTACCCTTGTCGTACCCTCTGGTTTTGGCTTTTGGTGTATCGGCAAATAGTTGTCTGATATAGCGAAAAACTTTGATGTAAGTAGTCGGGTTGGATCTCGGAGTTCTTCCGATTGGGGACTGATCGATTTCAATAACTCTGTCCAGTTGATCGACCCCTTTGACCGTCTCATGGGCGCCCGGTTTCGCGCCACTGTTATGAAGCTCCCGCTGGAGTGCTTTGGATAGTACGTCGTTAATCAACGTAGATTTTCCTGACCCGGATACCCCGGTTACACAGTTAAATAAACCCAAGGGTATTGCCACATCTATGTTTTTTAAGTTGTGTTCCCGTGCGCCATAAATCCACAGCTTTTTACCGGAGGCCAGCCGCCGTTTCCTTGGAATTGGGATTTCCTTGTCCCCTCGAATGTATTTAGCAGTTAGCGAATCACGAGATTCGAGCAATTTGCTAGGCGGTCCTTCTTCAACTACTTGGCCACCGTTTACACCTGCCCCGGGGCCCAGCTCTACAACCCAGTCAGATTCCATTATTGTCTTCCTGTCATGCTCCACAACTATGACAGTGTTATCCATATCTCGTAAATCTTTCAACGTATCCAGGAGCCTACTTACGTCCCGCTGATGCAAACCCACAGTTGGCTCATCTAACATATATAATACACCAGTAAGTTGAGAACCAATCTGAGTAGCAAGCTTTATTCTATGTGCTTCGCCCCCGGAAAGAGTTCCAGAAACTCTGTCCAATGTGAGGTAGTCAAGTCCCACATCTAAAAGAAAACCAAGTCTCGACTGTACTTCCTCTAAAATATCTTTAGCTATTAACTGCTCGTGCTCGGTCAATTCTAGAGAGTTAAAAAATTCGTAAGCTTTGTCAATTGAGAGCTCGGTTACATCCTTTATGTTTTTACCTTCGATTGTAACAGCAAGGCTTATCTGGTTAAGTCTTCCACCCCCACATTTCGGGCAGGGAAGCTTGGCCATATATTCTTCAATCCTTTTTCTACTGCTGGAAGAACTAGAGTCTTTATATTTCTTCTCTAATGCAGAGACGACACCCTTAAATTTCCTCGTGTGGCGTCTAGTTTGACCATGCCTATTGGTGTATAGAAAACTCACACTATCTTCCGACCCGTGGAGGATTAGGTCGATTCTGTCCTCCGACATTTCGCCAAGAGGTTTACTCATATTTATGTCGTGTTTTTTACAGAAAGCAGATAAAATAGTCTTCCGCCACTTACCGGGATTCTTTCTCCACGGTAAAATGCCTCCTTCATTGATTGAGAGAGATCTATCAAGCACAAGTTCTGGATCAACTTCAGTCTTTCGACCTAAGCCATCACACTCGGAGCAAGCTCCATAAGGGCTATTGAAGGAGAACATTCTTGGAGTAAGTTCGGGAACACTGATTCCACAATCCGGACAAGCACGTTCCTCGCTGAACGCTATTTCTTCACCATTCTTTACCTTAATAAGTACGTTGCCTTCAGCCAGTCCCAATGCCGTCTCTATGGAGTCAGCAACACGGCTTCTCAACTTCTTCTTCATAATTATCCTATCGACCACTACTTCTATATCGTGCTTTACGTACTTCTCGAGGTCGATTCTTTCGCTTAGGTCCGTAATGCGGCCATCTATACGTACTCTTACGTAGCCCTGCTGTCGCAGATTGCTAAACAGGTCCTGATATTCCCCCTTGCGGCCCCGGACGACAGGCGCCAGTACGTATATTTTTGCTCCCTTCTCTAGCTCCATGACCTGATCGATGATATTTTCCGGGGTCTGTTTGGTCAGCTCTTTTCCACAGTTTGGGCAATGTGGCGTACCAATGTGAGCATACAATAACCTAAGGTAATCGTAGACCTCGGTCGCGGTCCCAACTGTCGAACGAGGATTATGACTGGTAGTCTTTTGATCTATTGAAATGGAAGGGGATAAACCTTCGATAAAATCTAAGTCGGGCTTTTCCATCTGCCCTAAGAACCTTCTCGCATATGCAGAGAGGGATTCTAGGTACCTCCGGCGTCCCTCTGCATAAATAGTGTCGAACGCCAATGAAGATTTCCCCGAACCACTTAAGCCAGATATTACCACCAGCTTGTTACGAGGAATATCCAGATCTATATCCTTTAAATTGTGTTCTCTTGCGCCTTTTATTGCTATTTTCTTCATATTCTTAACAAATTATACTTGAGTAAATAACTCCGTAAAAGCCCAATCAACGAGCTCCGTCCAAGATACCGAAACTGCCTTAGTATTCAGCCTCTAGGGAAATATTTTGTACGTCTTCATCCACGCCTTTTAATGTTTCTAGCATACCCCTCAACCCATACCTAATTATGTTCGCGGGGAAAGGCTCTAACGGTATCTCCTTGCCATCAACTTTTAACTCAAGTTCCCGTTTGCTTCCTCTAATCTGACAATCATCTAATTCCTTGTTCCCGGCCATGATTTCCTCAGCCATCTCTCTACAAGTCGCGTGCCCACAAAGCCCACAATCCAATCCCGGGAGCTTATTCTCCATATTAGTAGTTTTCATCTCCTGTTGTATGACCTCCAGGATATCCTCTATGTTATCCTGGTATCTAATGAGTGTTGCCTCTTTTCGTTCGATGTCCCCCACGGCTATTTTTGGGAATTTCGTACCCTTGAACCCCTCAGCCAAAATTAAATCACAGTCAGTTATTTCTCCGATTATCTCAGTAGTCTTTTCCAAGTTTAACTCCCCTGGAAGGATAAAATCCGTCTCGATATTGGTGGAAAAAGCCGTCAAGTTTGAACCTGCATTCACGTGCTTCCATGTATCTTTTCCCTCTTGATCAATTGATATTTCAGCAGGTTTATGTTTTACCGTACAAACCCTGTGACCTTCCTTGGTGAGATCATTAATTAAGTTCACAATAAGCGTCGTCTTTCCTGAACCAGAATATCCGTATATGACAATAGTCGATAACTTTCTCATAATTCACCTTCCTTTCTAACAATGTAAATTGAGTGGTTTGCTCCTTCTTGATCAATCTCTATCAAAGAATACAAGGACAACTTACTCTTCTTCAATCAAACCTGTTCTCACACTCAGTGGGTGTAAGCAAACCAACCAACTCAAGTCTCTTTTGTAAAACCCTGACCAGCACCCAGTTTTCTATTCTCAAATTGATCATACGAGGACTTAAATGTTTCAATAAAAGTGTGGGAATGCTCAGCCTAAGTAAAAATCTAAATCTAATCTAAGACATTTTCAATTGGTATAATGATTATCAAGTTCTGCAACTAGATATTTGCATTCCTTTTTAACTAGGTTGTTTCTTCGTATAATACTGGCAACCTATTCAAGGTTAAGACAACTTCGCCAAGTGGGCTGATTCACGCTAAGAAAACTTGAAAAAGGTAGTTGGTCCGTCACTCGAGCTGGAATTCTACAGGTATACAAATTCATCAAATTATCACGGCATGTAGCTGGACAAATTGGGGCCGAGAAGTTTCCTAATCGAGTGTTATTAATTATAATCCTGGCAACTGACCGAGATTGACCAATGAAAACAGTCTTATTTGGTAGACAACTTAGTTCATAGTACATAAATGAGTAGCAATCTCGGCTTTCCTTTGTTGATAGGAATGATGTTAAGAGACAAAATCTTATAGTTAACGTGAAAATTAGAGGTGACCAAAGTGAAAGCAGTATTTCTCTGTGCTGGAAAGGGAACGAGGATGCGTCCAATCAGTTTTTCGGTGCCCAAACATTTGATACCTATTGCTAATAAAGAGTTATTGCGCTACAACGTAGAAAAAATCATTGACGCTGGTATCACTGAGATCGGGTTGGTGGTCTCACCTGAAATGGCATCGCTGTACAAAGAGACTCTAGGCTCCAGCAAATGGGGAGCTTCCATAGATTACATACCTCAAGAGGACCCCAAAGGTCTTGCCCACGCTGTGGCCTGTGCTGAAAAGTACGTCGATGGCGAGGATTTCTTCGTCTACCTTGGAGATAATCTTCTCGAATCCGACCTCAAGTCAATGATCGAGAACTTCCAACGCACCAATGTTGCCGCATCGATTCTACTCGCAGCAGTAGACGACCCCGAGCGCTTTGGAGTTGTCGAACTTGACGGTCAACATATAGCTCGGTTGGTCGAAAAACCTGACAACCCCCCTACAAATCTTGCCATTGTTGGTGCGTATGCATTTACCTCAGAGATTTTTTCGGCCATAGAGAAAATCGACCCTTCGGATAGAGGCGAGCTGGAAATAACCGATGCGATTCAGACCTTGATCGATCTCGATAACCCCGTTACCTACTCCCAGATTTCAGGCTGGTGGCTTGACGTGGGGAGACCGTCAGATGCAATTACTGCAAACAGGATTTTACTCGACGAGTTGAGTGAAGAAATTGCTGGCAAACTGCATCAGGTGGAACTTACTACTAAGAAAAAGATACAAATTGAGCAAACCGTTGAAGCCACCGATAGTAAGATAATAGGGCCCGTTTCTATTGCAGATGGAGTTCATATACAAAACTCCACTATCGGTCCGTATGTTTCCGTGGGGGAAGGTAGTGAGATAAAGCAATCCCACTTAAAGGAATCAATCATAATGAGCGAGGTCAACCTAGAAAAGGTAAACCTAACTCAATCCATAGTTGGTTCTGGTTCAGAGATATTGCTACACAAACAGAAATGCAGATTGTTAGCCGGAAACCAAACCAAGCTTGGCAAGTAATCCGCACTCCCAGTGTATCACCTGAATGCGTGCACTTCTACACCGGGGTCCAGTAAAAGTAAATAAACACTCCCGCCCCTACAGCCAAAGAATGTAATACTAAAAGTCTTGCGGTAATTAAGGGTTCATCCCACTCGAGATTGGGCAATAAGTACTCGTAATCGATTCCAGTTGCTTTTTCAAAGTGGTGGTGAAGGGGGCTTATCTTGAATATTCTTCTCCCGCAGACTTTATAATATGTAACCTGAACTATGACAGATAGGGCATCGAGAAAAAACAAAAAACCCAGAAAGGGTAAGTACAACTCGCTCCTGGTGATCACCGTTACAGCCCCAATAAATCCCCCTAGAGCGAAGGCGCCGGTATCACCCATAAAAACCTTCGCCGGGTGAAAGTTAAACCAAAAAAATACAATCCCCACCGCGATAAACGGTATCAGGGCTGCCAATAGACACGGCGTAACAAACACGGTAAAACCCACAATGGTAACAATAGTTGCACCTATAGCTAGTCCATCCAGACCATCTGTCAAATTTAAGCTGTTCACCGTACCAACTACGATTACCAAAACGATAACATAAAATAGATAAACCGGTAGTACTATTTCATTTATACGAAACGGAATCATTATCTGAACCGGGCTTTCTAAAAGCTCAATCGCAAAATATAGAAATACCACGGACACCACACATTGACCAATTATCTTTTGTATTGCCCCTAGCCCCTTTGACTTGCCAGCCCTAAGGCTAATCAAATCGTCTACAATACCAATGAGGCCAAACCCAAATGTGGAAATCAATATTAACGTGAGATAATTTCTTATCGACGGCACCTGAAACCAGAGATAACATATCGAACATCCAAGTCCAACAAGAATAGCTAAGCCACCCATAGTTGGAGTACCACTTTTGTGTTGGTGGAGAGTCGGCCCCCAAGTTCTTATATATTGCCCGAGTTTCAGTTTTTTCATCAATCTAATAATGGAGTGGGTAAACAGTAGGGTGATAAAAAGACCAATGATCGAAGCTATGAAGGTGCTAAATATAGTAGCAGAAGACACTTAGTCTCCCCGTGTTATTTGAAGTCTGACAAACGATTTAATCTATAAATTCTTGTTCAAACGCGTATCCGGCTTTGAATATCAACTTCTCTGATAAACTTTCTCCCATCAATTGCATACCGACGGGTAAACTATCGACCTTCCCAGCCGGTATCGACATGGCTGGAATTCCCGCCAAGTTGGGAGGCACACTGAATATGTCAGAAAGGTACATTTCTAGCGGATCCTCTATCTTTTCACCAATCTTGAATGCAGGGGTTGGGGAAGTAGGTGCGGCAATCAAATCTATCTCCTCAAAAGCTTTGTCGAAATCCTGTTTTATCAATCTTCTAGTTTTCTGCGCCTTGCCATAGTATTCATCGTAATATCCGGCGGACAACGCGTAAGTACCAAGAAGAATTCTTCTCTTTACTTCTGGGCCAAACCCTTCATCTCTACTCCTGGAAAACAGTTCTTCAATCGTGTCAACATCCGCTCGACTTGTGTATCTGACTCCATCAAATCTTGCCAAGTTTGCACTGGCTTCAGAACTAGATATGAGATAGTAAGTTGCTATAGCGTACTCCGTGTGAGGAAGGGAAATCTCACGAACTTCAGCATCTAAACCCTCGAAAGTAGCTTTCCACTTGGCTGCTTTCTTCTGAATGCTTGCGTCCAACTCACTGCCAAAATACTCTTTCGGAAAGCCGATTTTTAGCCCTTTGATCCCTTCCCCTATCGCTTTGGTATAATCTGTGGTTTGCTCAACTGCTGACGTCGAATCCATTTCATCCTTTTTGCCAATATAATTGAGTACCAACGCAGCATCGTATACGTCCTTCGTAATTGGCCCTATTTGGTCCAACGAGGATGCAAAAGCAGTTAAACCGTAACGTGATACCATACCGTAGGTTGGCTTCAAACCTACCACGCCACAAAACGCGGCTGGATGCCTTACGGAACCACCGGTGTCTGAACCCAGAGCGTAGATAGCCTCGTCTGTCGCAACCGCAGCTGCAGAGCCACCAGATGATCCTCCTGGCACTCTATCGAAATCGTGAGGGTTCCTTGTAGTTTTGAAACAAGAATTTTCCGTGGACGAACCCATGGCAAATTCATCTAAATTTACTTTCCCGAGAACTGGAGACCCCGCCTCTTTTAGCAACTTAATTACGGTTGCATCATAAACTGAGTCGTAATTCCGTAAAAAGTTCGAGCCACAAGTCGTTTTAAATCCTAGCGTCTGAATATTATCTTTAATCGCTCCAGGTATCCCCTTTAGGGGTTTATCTTTCAGCTCGTTTGACTGTTCCAGTAAAGTTTGTCTATCGGCAACTTGGAGATAGGCGTTCACGTCCCGATCAGCCTGTTCAATTGCCTGAAGCAGCGAGTCGATAAGCTCCTCGACTCTGTCAGGTTCCTCATCCAGTATGTCAATAAGTTCGTGCAGAGTCAATTCGTTTAAATGAATTGGGAGTACCTCCATCAAAGCAAGTTAAAATATTATAACTGGCAGGTGATCCTGTTCAAATTACACTGGCCTAAAAAGAAAACGCGGGGAGGTGAGCCCCGCGTTTTGAAGCAATGTCCTTAATCACAGGTAAATGATTTACACTTCGTGGTATACGTCCTCTAGATTTCCGCTCAAGTAATCATCATACGCGGACATATCGAAATGACCGTGTCCGCTGAAATTAAACACTATCGTTTTCTCTTCGTTGTTTTCCCTAGCCTTAATGGCTTCGTCGATTGTTGCCTTTATAGCATGTGAGGTTTCAGGTGCTGGGATATAGGCTTCGGTATTGGCAAATTCAAGAGCAGCCTCAAATGTATCCGTCTGAGGATAAGCTTTGGGCCTCAGAAGGCCAAGGTCCCTCAATCGAGTGAGAATAGGGGCAACTCCGTGATATCTTAAACCACCGGCGTGGATACCCGCAGGTACGAAGTTGTGACCCAGCGTGTACATGTTCAACATCGGCGTTATTTCCCCACTGTCCGCGTAATCGTAGCGCTCGTCTCCCTTGGACAAAGTAGGACATGCAGTAGGCTCGACAGCAACAATATCAATGTCCTTTCCATCCTCGATTACATCCTTTAGAAATGGTAATATGAGACCTCCAAAGTTACTCCCTCCCCCGACGCATCCAATTAAGACATCCGGCTTAACTCCAGCTTTTTCCAGTTGATCTTTGGTTTCCAAACCAAGGATCGATTGGTGGATCAACACGTGATTTAAGACGCTTCCCAAAGAATATTTCGTATTATCCGAGCTTAGTGCAAGTTCAACTGCTTCACTAATAGCCATTCCCAGCGTCCCACTAGTATCGGGATCCTGCTGTAAAAAGGCCCTACCTGACTCCGTTGTATCCGAAGGACTGGGTACTATTTCCCCGTTCCAAGTTTCGATCATCGATTTCCGAAAGGGTTTCTGGTCATAGCTACACCTGACCATAAAGACCTTGACGTGCATATCAAATTGGGAGGTAGTAAAACTCAACGCACTACCCCACTGTCCCGCCCCCGTCTCCGTAGTCAAAGTAGTGGTACCTTCCTGTTTCGCGTAGTAAGTCTGGGGAAGCGCAGTATTTGGTTTATGGCTTCCTGGTGGTGAAACGCCCTCGTACTTAAAGTATATCTTGGCCGGCGTTTCTAACTTTTGTTCCAAATTCGTGGCCCGTATTAATGGGGTCGGTCTCCATAGCTTGTAAACATCCCGTACGGGTTTGGGTATATCGATAAACATGTCCTGGCTAACTTCGAGTTCAATGGATCGCTTCGGGAAAATCTCCATTAGCTGTTCAGGTGGAATTGGTTCTTTGCTTATCCCGTCAATCGGGGGGTCCAGTGGTTCCTCAAACAAAGGTATCGGGTTAAACCATCTTTTGGGTAGCTCTGTTTGATCTAAAAAAATCATCTTTGTGTTCATCGTAAAACCCTCCTCAGGTTAGAATGAATTGAAATTCAAGAAAAAAGTTGTTCTAAATGAATCGGTATTAGCAATAGGCAGAACGCCAAGCTGGTTCCAGTTGTTCTGGAAAAAATGAATAAACCCTTACGGAGGGGTTATCTGTTACGAATGGAAAGGGAATGGAGAGTATAAAAGAATGATTAGGAGTGGATGTTACACTTTCAGACGAGCCAAACCCGACCACCAACATTCATCTGATACATGCAAATCACCTTATATGAATTTAAATGAGTATATCTTATGGAAATAAAATAATCAAGCCAAAACTCGATCTATGCAGATTTAACAGAAACGAAAAACCATCAGAACTGAGAGCTTGATTTGGTTGAATAAAGCTTGGCTCTAGCTTAGTATATAAGCCAATAACTCAATGGGGCCGTAGCTCAGACTGGGAGAGCGCGTGGTCGGCATCCACGAGGTCACGGGTTCAAGTCCCGTCGGCTCC
>CAZTJJ010000011.1:0-34398 GCA_964614065.1 uncultured Thermotogae bacterium | reverse complement strand
CTTAACTACTATCTTTGATCTTTTACAAAAGAAGACCCAGCAGTCAATCGTCCAGCAGTCAATCGAGCGCGTTTCCTCTATTTTTACCAGAATGCGAGGTCAACGTTTAGATTACCTGCATACTTTCTCAAGGATCATGTCCTCGATTGACTGCTGGACAAAAACCAGCCGATTCCTCCCCAGGACAAGCCTGGGGCTTCCTCGGCTAATTTTGGTGAACAATACAATTGAATAGAATGGCTCTTACATTCAATAGAGGTCAGTTAAACGTTATTAAACTTGACAATATATTAGCATACTGTATAATGATATAAAATTAGTGAATGAATTCATATGCACAAGATTTTGAATACAATTTTCGTTAACAGCTTACGATCAACAAATATGATAAAGTCAATGGTGGGTATATAAGATATGAAGCAGGCAAAAAGCTTCCTATATTTGCTCAGCCTGTTATTTTTAGTCTGGTTGGGCTTCACGGTTACTTTCCAGTGGCAGGAATTAACCATCGGTGCCATTATAGCTTTGGGCCTAGCAATTCTTTTATTTAAAACTTATGTAAAGCTGGGCTTACCTCCACTCGGGGTTAAGAGAGTCCTCTTTTCTCTAATCTACATCTTAATCGTTTTCAAAGAAATAATTAAAGCTAACATTGACGTAGCTTACAGAGCCATTCATCCACAGGTACCGATAAATCCGGGAATAGTGATAATTAACACTGATTTGGAACAGGATGTGGCTAAAATGATCCTGGCAAATTCTATTACCTTAACTCCTGGCACATTTACGTTAGATATAATTGGTGATAAATTATTGATCCACTGGATAAACGTCGAGACGGAGTCGGTGGACGAAGCGACCGAAATCATCGGTGAAAGATTCGAAAGGTACCTAAGGGTGATCTTTGGATGAGGAAGGTTGACCGAATATGAGTATAACGATGATCGTCTTCCTATCCTTGATAGGATTGGGCCTCGTACTATCATTCTTGCGCATGCTAAGTGGGCCTACCGCTCCAGACAGAGCCGTAGCAGTGGACACAATGACAACAATCATTGTGGCTTCGCTCGTCTTACTAGGGTTTATTCTCGGGAGGTATGTTTACTTAGACGTTGCTCTGGTTTATTCCCTAATATCGTTTATCGGCTTAGTTGCTCTAGCCAGATTTTTGGAGAGGGGGTTCTGAATGCACATTCTAGGGATTGTAGTTACTGGAATAGGTGTAACTTTCCTCTTTCTTGGCGGTCTAGGTTTGTTTAGATTTCCAGATGTCTACAACCGGGTCCAGGCGGGTACAAAGTGTACTACGCTAGGGGCATTCTCTACCGTCGTTGGCGTGGGGATAATGCAACCGGGGTGGTTCTGGAAGGCATTGATAATTGGGATATTTATTTTATCCACAAATCCTATTTCAAGTCACTCACTGGGTAGAGCCGCTTACAAGAGTGGAACCAAATTGACGGAAGGGAGCGTAGTAGATAAAGCAAGAGAATTCGAACAATATAGGGAAGAACAATGATTATACTTGCCACAGTAATAGTCGTGTTCATGCTGGGTGCAGCAATTGGAATCTTCTTCTTTAAAGATCTAATGAACGCAGTAGTTGCATCCTCGCTGGTTAGCTTGATGGCCACCGTGCTATTTTTTCTACTTCAGGCACCAGATGTCGCCATGGCCGAAGCTGCTATTGGTGTTGCGTTGGTTACGGGGATATTTGTAATCGCAATTAGGAGAACCGAGAGGTACGAAAAATGAGAGATCTCTTAAGCATCAGAGGAGCAATTGCCCTGGGACTGTTGATTATTATTACTTTGGGGTTAGTCTTCGCAACTGCGGATATACCCTTTGGCGATCCAAAAAGCAATGTGGGAACCTATTATCTAGAGAACGGAAGGAGAGAGACTGGTGCTGCCAACCTGGTCACCTCCGTTGTAGCTAGTTACCGTGCTCTCGATACACTAGGTGAAGTTGCCGTACTTTTCATAGCGGCGACCGGTCTATCTGCGATTTTGGCCGCTGGAACAAAGAGAATCGACAGAAAATTGGAAGAGGCTAGTCTGGTTCTAGCTACTGGTTGCCGGCTATTTTTTCCGCTGATTTTGCTCTTCGGCGTTTATTTGTTTCTTCATGGACACCTTACCCCTGGAGGCGGTTTCCAGGGCGGCGCGGTAATTGGTTCTGCATTCCTGCTGATTTATCTGGGATGCCGTCGGAGAAAAGTATCAAATACAAAAACGGATACGATTGAATCTATGAGCGGTCTGAGCTTTGTATTAATAGGATTAATAGGTTTGATGATCGGAGGGAGTTTTTTCCTATCGAATTTTCTGCCAAAGGGTGAATTTTATTCCCTATTTAGTGCGGGAATTCTTCCATTATTATACATCGCAATTGGTTTAAAGGTTGGGTCAGAGTTTGCCGGGATCATTGACAACATGATGGAGGAAACCTGATGAATTTCTTGTCCAGCTATATTTATTATATCGGTGCCTTTGGACTTATCTTTATCGGGCTATTTATTATCCTGGTAAAACACAATCTCATCAAGATAATTATTGGTCTCAACCTTCTGGACACCGGAGTCAACCTATTTCTAATTTCTGTGGGTTATCTCCACCAGGGAACAGCTCCCATTTTCGGCAAAGGTTCGCAAGTGACTCCTGCCTCTATGGTCGATCCCGTACCGCAGGCTCTCGTGCTGACCGCGATCGTAATCGGTGCTTCTATCCTGGCTCTAGCTCTTTCATTAGGCATAAGACTGTACGATCACTACGGCACGCTTGACTTAACGGAAGTAAGAGGTCAAAAATGGTAAATCCTGCACTACTACTCGCTATTCCCCTCGGCTTTGCTTTTACCGTACCCTTGATCAAGTACGTATCGAGGAAATTGATGGCATTGACTCCGGTCTTGGTTCTCCTATTCAACCTAATTGCTTCTGCACTTCTTATACCTCAAGCAATGAAAGAACCAATTGTGACAAATATTGGCGGTTTTTCAGTCCCGTTCTGCATTAACCTTGTAGCGGGGCCAACAGGAACGATCCTGGCCGCGTTGATCTCTCTAGTGGGGCTATTAGTGGCAGTATATTCTTTCGGTTATGTTAAAGATGGTCCAGTTGCCAAGTACTACACTTTGTACCTTCTTATTCTGACCGGTGCCACAGGAATCGTATTAACAGGGGATATCTTTAATCTTTTTGTATTTTTTGAAATTCTTTGTATATCGTCTTACTCGCTGGTAGCTTATCTTGGAGAAAAATCGGGCGTTGAAGCCTCGATAAAATATCTTATTCAAGGATCGGTAGGGTCAAGCTTCCTCTTATTGGGTATAGGTTTACTCTACGGTCAATTTGGTACCCTTAATATGGCGGACCTTGCCAACCAGATTCAGGCTACAAGTTCTGCGGCAACGTTTGTTCCCATGATACTAATGATCACAGGACTAGGTGTAGAGGCTGCTATATTTCCACTAAATGCCTGGTTACCGGATGCACATTCTTCGGCTCCGTCATCTATTAGCGCAATATTATCGGGTATTGCAATTGGTATAGGACTCTATGCGGTAGCAAGAATCGTATTTACGGTGTTTGGGGCAACTCCTATCTTTCAACTGTTGGCAGTAATAGGTATGGTAACCGTTCTTGTCGGGGAACTATCTGCATTCAGCCAAGACAATATTAAGCGGTTATTGGCGTACTCAAGCATAGGTCAAATGGGGTTAATAGCCTTCGGATTAGGAATAGCAACACTTGAAGGAGTGACTGGTGGTTTGTTTCAACTGATTTCACACGCACTGTCAAAAGCACTCCTCTTCCTCGCTGTTGGTTACATGATTTACCGGGTGGGTTCAATGAAGATTGATAAGCTAAAGGGTCTAGCTAAGAGAATGCCGTTCGCTTCGTTGGCCTTTGCTGTTGGTGCCTTTTCTTTAGTAGGCCTACCACCGTTCGTCGGATTTCCCGGTAAGTTTCTAATCATCAGAGCTGCACTAGCAAAAGAAGAACTTTTCTTTCTAGTGCTCGTTGCGTTCGTGCTCACTGCTACGGTAATCGAAGGTGCTTACTTCTTTCGAATTATACAGGTTTTGTACTTTAGCGGTGAAAAGACCAAGACAACCAGGGAAATCGCGCCAGTATCGGCATTAATTCCTATGGGTTTGTTAATCATCTTGATAATCATTGTGGGTGTATATCCTGGTTTAATAACCAATTTTCTGGATTCGGCGGCCTTTGAACTATTAAATAGAGCTAATTACGTCTCTGTTGTAATGGGTTTGTCATAAAAAATGAAGAGTTTTAATTACCCAAAGGAACGAAAAAAATGTTAGCAGTTATACTTATAGTTGCATTTGGTGGAGCTATCATCTCATATCTGGTCGGGAGAAAATCCTCCGAACTGAGAAATATTCTAACTCAAGGCATCTGGATTGCCATTGTGGGGTTGATTTCCTACGCTCACTTCATAATGCCAGTAAGTAGCGTATATTACCCGGACTTTCTTGGATTCGACCTCGCATTAAGAATTGATTCTTTTTCCTGGCTCTTTGCCATAACCATTGCCGGCCTTGGTACTCTTGCGATTATATTTTCGTTGAGCTATATCAAGGGACGAGAAAGGGAGAACTTCTACTATCTATTACTCTTACTGGTAAGCGGTGGCATGATGGGGATCGTATTGAGCGGAGACTTAGTCTCTTTATACATCTTCTGGGAGATTATGTCGTGGAGTACATTTCTGCTTATATCTTACAGCCGTGGAAAAGCGCTTGCTGCTGGTCTGAGATATATCATCATGTCCGTGATAGGTTCCGGAGCAATGCTTGTCGCCATGCTATCACTGTACGCTAACTATGGAACTTTACATTTTTCCGAACTCCCCTCATCACTAGCTAGTGCTTCACCAACGTATCTCATATTTATCTTTTTGCTTTTCCTGACAGGTTTTGGGATCAAGAACGCAATACTGCCTTTTCATACTTGGCTTCCGCCTGCTCATTCTGAGGCGCCCGCTCCGTTTTCAGCACTGCTGTCGGGCGTTCTAATAAAAATGGGTACATATGGTCTAATCGTAGTATTTTATTTCTTCGCCGGGGCGAAGTTATTTCTGAGTCTGAGTAATGGAATATGGAGCTTCCATTATATACTTTGTGCTTTGGGTGCAGTAACGATTGTCATACCCACTTTTATTGCTATTCTCCAGAACGATGCCAAAAGGCTATTGGCCTGGTCCACCGTGGGCCAAGCCGGTTACATTATCCTCGGTTTAACGTTTGGCACCGGGCTGGCTTTTGTGGGTGGGCTTTTTCATTTCCTCAACCATGCTTTGTTTAAGGCGTTACTGTTCCTGGCGATTGGCGCAGTAGAGTACAGAACGTCGACCCGTGATTTAAATTCACTCGGTGGCTTGATTAAAAGAATGCCCGTTGTCTTCGTAGCAACGGTGATTGGTATAGGCGGGTTAATTGGGGTACCATTGACTAATGGTTTTTTCTCAAAATGGTTAATGTACAAGACGTTAATACTTGAGGGCAATCCCTTCTTGGCATTTGCCGCATTTATCGGGACTTGGGGCGCGATTCTGTATTCTTACAAATTAATTCATAACGTATTCTTAGGACAGCTCCCTGAAAAATACAAACAGGTCAAAAAAGCGCCATTCAGCATGCAATTTCCCTTAGTAATATTATCAACTGCCATATTAGTATTCGGCATCTTCCCGGGAATTGCTATTAATCAGATCAACAACATCTCAACTGCATTGGGGTTTTCCCCGTTGGATGTAAGCCTGTGGGGGGTCGTCTCCGATACAGGGATGGTCAACACCTTGAATATTTTGGTGGCATTTCTTATCGTCATTGCTATCGTATGGTACATCTTTAGGTCCGGAGCTGAATCTACAAGAGTTTCCCAAGCTGATAGTTATACGGCAGGAGCACCTGTGCCCCAAGGCAAATATAATTATACTGTAGACTTTTATAATCCCCTTGAACGAATGATGAGACCCTATCTGCGTGATAGAATCGACGACCTTTACTCCGGAATCGCGGAATTTGTCAAGCAATTGTCAAACAAAACCAGAAAGGTTTTCACTGGTTATGTTGGCACGTACGTAGCCTATATCTTAACTCTATTGGCCGTTATAATTATGATTCAACTGGGGTGGAATATATGGTAATGAAGATTGTTGGGATAATATTTTCTCCAGTAATTGCCCTTATCGCGGGCATATTGATGCTTGGTATGACCAGAAAGGTTATGGCACGTATTCAGTGGCGGTATGGACCTCCGCTATTACAACCGGTAATCGATATAATAAAGCTATTTTATCAAAAATCGCCTTCTCACGGAGTTACATTTGGAGCTGGGGTGATAATCTCGATCGCCGGGGCTATCGTTGTCTTTCTATTCCTGCCCATTGGCGGACTTGCCCCGCTAAGTGAAGGGGGCGGATTGTTGTTAATAATGTACCTTATGCTGGTGGCTCCTCTCGGAGTTGCACTGTCTGGTGGCGAAGGAGCAAACCCGTATGTCAGCATTGGAATTTCTCGTAAACTGATCCTGGGCTTTGCCTACGAGGTAACCCTGATCTTGACCTTTCTGGCCGTTATGACGCAATATGGTACGATATCTATCGTAAAAGTTGTGGAAATGCAACAAACAGGTGGATGGTCTTTGTTTTCCTGGCCACTGGTGATCCCCGGGATTGCCTATCTCCTTATTTTGCCCGCAATTTTGGGAATGCGGCCATTTGATGTGGTTTCAGCTCCTCAGGAAATCTCTTCGGGTCCTAACGCAGAATACGGCGGGAAGTATTTAGGTTTGATGACGCTTGAGAGCGGTCTTTCAGAGTTCATTGGTATTGCCCTATTTGTCAATCTATTTCTCGGTGGCCCCAACCTATGGGGAGCAATCTCAAGCCTCCAGAACAGTGGTTTGGTAGTGTTTCTTGGTGTAATAGTATTTTTAGTCAAGGTATTTCTCGTTTATTTTATAAACATACTAGTACAGGCGGTCCTTCCGCGAGTAAGAGTTGAACAGGCTGTCAAATATCTATGGACCTGGCCGGCATTTATCGCTCTAGTTGGATTGATTATAGTTTGGGCGGGATAAAGTTTACTTAGAGGAGTGAAACATGGATAGAAGTAAACTTATAAAATGGCTTAAAGAACCAATGAAGATGAGTAACAAGTACTCGCTTCACGTTGTTTATTTCTGTACGGGATGCGGGATTATTGAAATTCCTCCCTCGATAACGGCAAGATGGGATGCTGAAAGATTCGGAGTAAAACCAGTTGCTACACCGAGGCAGGCAAATCTTTTTTTGATTACTGGTTACGTATCCCTAAAAACACTTAAGCCTATTATCAGAACATACGAACAGATGCCGGAACCAAAGTATACCGTCGCCCTGGGCTCCTGCCCGATAGATGGTGGTATGTATTGGGATTCCTACAATACGATAAATCATTTAGACAAGTATATACCGGTGGACGGTTATATCGCCGGATGCATGCCAAGACCCGAGGCCATATTTGCGGGTGTTACTCATCTGTGGACGATGATAGACAAAGGAATGGCCGACGGCTACGTCAAGTACCGAGAGAATTATGAACAATATCGGTCAAACCAGGAAGAAATCTATGCGGACCTGGGATGGCCTCCACTATTTGGTGTGAGCAATCAAGATGAACAATAAGATAACTGAACTAATTGAGTCCAGTTTCCGCGACGTCGACGTGGAACTAATTGAGGAAGATAGGGTAAGAGTTAATGTCAAACAGGAATCCCTGCTAACCCTGTTAAACTTTCTCAAGGAGAACCGATACTCCCATTTAGCTCTCATCTCCTGTGTTGATAGGATCGAGGAAAACTTTTTTGAACTGATATATATAGTTTCCCCTTATATGCAACAAGACGAAAGCTATACCGAGAGAGAAAAGGTAAACGTAATCCTAAAGACAAAGCTACCAAGAGAAAATGCTCAGATCGGTACTGCAATAGAAATTTTTGGAGCAGCCGAGCCCTACGAGCGAGAATTGCACGAGATGTTTGGGATAGAATTTATCGGCCACCCTCGACTAACTCCTTTATTTTTAGAAAGAGAATACGATATACCTCCTCTTCGAAAAGACTTTGACACCCGCGCATATGTAGAGGAAAAGTTTGGTTCTATACCGCCAGTGGAGGATTAACGATGGAAGTCATAAGTGAGAAACAAATTTCAGAATCATCGAGAGAACTTGAGCTATATTTTGGTCCACAACACCTGGGTATGGTGGGAAACTTCAGTATCACGTTAAAAGTACAGGGTGATCGAATCGTAAATGCAGAGGCAAACCCCGGGTATCTCCATCGTGGATTTGAAAAGCTCATGGAGACACGCAGCTGGATCCAAAACTTTCCACTTGTATGCCGAGTCAACGTGATTGAACCGGGTTCCATAGAGATGATTTATTCGATGGGAGTGGAGAAGTTAGCAGGGTTAGAAGTACCAGAAAGGGGGAAATTCGTCAGAAGTATATACCTGGAACTGTCACGTGTATCGTCTCATCTATTTGCACTCTGGGCCTACTCGAAGATGCTCGGTTTTGATACCGTTGGTCAGTGGGCAATGTACCACCGCGATCTAATTTTAGACCTTTTTGAAGATCTTACTGGAGGTCGTGTGTATAACATCTATATCTGGCCGGGAGGAGTCAGGCGTGATCTACCGGAAGGGTTCGAGGAAAAAACGAAACAAACCCTTCACAAAATAGGCAATAAGGTTCCAGACTATAACGACACCTTCTTCAACAATAGAATCTTTCACGAAAGGGCAAAAGGGATTGCAACAGTAACTAGAGAACAGGCCACTAGAATGGGAGGAACAGGGCAAGTATTGCGAGCTACAGGAATGAAATATGATATTAGGAAAGTAGAACCATACGCAGCATACGATCAGGTAGATTGGGAAGTGCCCACTCGGAGGGATGGGGATGCTTATTCTAGAGTAATGGTCGTACGAGATGAGTTGATCGAAAGTGTCCATATGATTTTTAAGCTACTTGATAAAATACCCGACGGGCCCGTTTATAATAGTATACCGAACCCATTCAAATGGAAGGTACCCAAGGGAGAAGCGTATGTAAGATCTGAATGCTCACGCGGGGAACTGGGTTTTTACGTCGCATCAAATGGGGGAAAGAGCCCTTATCGAGCCCACTTCAGGACACCATCTTTGCCCCATGGCCTTACTGTACTAGAAAAGGCTCTGGAGGGTGAAAGTATTTCTGACACAGGCAACATCATGATGAGTTTGTATGTAACGGCGCCGGAGATAGACCGTTAGTTAATGGAGAGGATGTTTTATGAGTAATAAAAAACCGAGTCTTTTAAACTCGATTGATGCGGATAAATACCTTTTTCAAAGGCCAAAGACTATACAGTACCCTTTCGAGCTCAAGGAACCCGCAGAAAGATACAGAGGATTCCACCTAAACGATTGGGATAAGTGCACAGGATGTGGCAATTGCGAGGATATCTGTCCAAATAAAGCGATAGAAATGGTAGAAATTCCTGATCTCGAAAATAAGCCAGAAGAAGGCATCACAAACAAGAGGCCAAAAATTAACTACGGACGTTGCTGTTTCTGCGGCCTCTGTGTGGATATATGTCCAACAGGTGCACTAAAGTTATCAAGAGATTACCTTCACATCCACTACGATCAAGATACATTTACATTCATTCCTGCGGACGAAAAAGAGGAAGAGGAAAAGTTCTTTCCCGAGGAAGAGTACTCAGTTCTTAAAGCCAACTTAAACCATCGTAGGCAGAACTACACCGGATTTTCACAGGACCTGGACTTCGCACTGTTTGATCCAGAGAGGGTACCTATGCCCCAAGTCTCACCTGACAAGAGGAAGCTATCGTTCATTGAACAGGTTGTAGGGTATGCAAAAGAGGAAGCAAAGAGAGAAGCTGGAAGGTGCCTAGGATGTGGGCTTTGTGAAGATGCATGTCCCGCCCACTTGAATATTGTTGACTACGTAGATGCAATTTACGAAGAAGATCCAGAAACTTCATTGCAGGAGATATTTGAAGATAACCCCATACCCGCTATATGTGGAAGGGTCTGCATGAAACACTGTGAGGATGCTTGTTCACTGGCCACTCAGGGTGAACCAGTAGCCATTCGATGGTTAAAAAGATGGACCGCTGATACTATCGAAGACTATCAAAGTTCACTTAACCTGAACCCTGGGGAGGATACGGGAAAAAGTGTAGGGATCATTGGTGCCGGCCCCTCTGGGCTGTCCCTGGCTTATTTCTTGCGGTTAAAGGGATATCGGGTCACGGTGTTCGACTCGCTACCTGGTGGTGGGGGAACAATGAGAACAGGTCCCCCTACTTACAGGCTTCCACTCGAAGCAATTGACAAAGACGTTAATTACATCGCTTCTCTAGGCGCGGACTTCAAATTCAACACAACTGTAGGAGAGAGCGTTCAATTCGAAGATATTTACGAGAAATACGATGCCATATACGTGTCAATTGGCAATACTGATCCTCTATCAACAGGAGTTGAAAACGCGAACAAAGCACATCTTGCCCTAGATTTTCTGCAATCCAATAAGATTGGCGAGCAAGTTGAAATAGGAAAGGAAGTAATAGTGATAGGTGGCGGGAACGTAGCTATGGATACGGCTAGGGAATCAATTAGATTACAGCACATACAGCATCCTGAAAAAGAGGTTACAACAAAGACTGTCTCCCTTGAAGATTGGGACGAACTTCCGGCCACAGAAGAAGAAGTAGAAGAAGCTAAAGAAGAAGGGATCGTATTCAACCCTGCCTGGGGCCCAAATAAGATAGAGCTTGATAACGAAGGAGAGATCAAAGGTCTTACGTGCACCAAGGTAAAATCAGTATTTGATGAAGAGGGTAGGTTTAATCCAACGTTCTACGATGACAAACAAAAGTTTTTAGAAGGAGATATGGTAGTGGAAGCAATAGGTCAAAAGCCTGACTTTTCATTCATACCAGAAGATAAGTTCGAGGAAATGGAGTTTACGGAAAGAAGAAAAGTCAAAGTCGATGAAAACGGCATGACCACGATTCCAAAAGTTTTTGCGGGTGGAGACATCGTAAACTTAAATCTTGATGCCGTAACCGCTATTGCCGATGCAAAAACGGCGGCAGAAGGAATTGACAAATATTTAACCGCGAACAACGACGAGTAGTTTCACCCATACATACATAGAGCATCGCTATAACAGTATGAAAAGAAGAGGGGCCAGATTTACTTACTTGGCCCCTCTCGCATTCTTCCACAAAAATTAACGTTAAAAGATAATTGGATACACAGGGAACAAAGAAGCAAACAGTATGGACACAACGGACATCAATTTAGCTAAGATATCCAAGGACGGTCCCACTGTATCCTTCAAAGGGTCACCAACTGTGTCACCAACAACGCTGGCATCGTGAGCTTCCGAGCCTTTTCCTCCATAATTCCCCTCTTCAATGAACTTTTTCGCGTTGTCCAGAGCTCCACCCGTGTTCGCCGAGTAAATCGCCAATTGTAGACAAGACAACAGGGCACCAATAAGAAAGCCAGCTAGCGCAAATCTACCTAGGATTAAACCTACAATCAATGGCATTACTACCGCCAGGATCGAGGGAACTACCATCCTCCTAAGGCCGCCAGCCGACGTTATAGAGATACACTTATTGTAATCTGGCTTTGCCTCCCCCTCCAATATTCCAGGTATTTCCTTAAATTGTCTTCTGACTTCTTGTACCATCAATCCAGCAATATCACTAACTCCCCTAATTAACAGGGAAGAAAAGACGTAGGGGACCATCGCACCTAAAAACAATGCGGCTATTACCGATCCCCCTATTCCTGGTTTGGAAGAAATAATCTCGATGGTAGGTACTTTTACAGCTTCGGCAGTTCCAATGGCTGACCACATATACGCAGCTATTAGCGCCAAAGCCGAAAACGAGGCGGAACCTATAGCGAACCCTTTTCCAATAGCAGCTGTCGTATTGCCGATTGAGTCAAGTTTGTCAGTTCGGTCCCGTACCTCGGGGTCCAAACCTGCACCTTCTGCAATACCACCAGCATTATCGGCAATCGGTCCATAGGTATCGACAGATACAGTTATAGCCACAAACGATAACATACCTAAAGCACCGTAGGCGACACCCATCAAACCGGCAAGCCAATAGGTCATCATGACAGCCACACCAATAGCTATAGCTGGTATAAATGTACTCAACATTCCTACTGCCATTCCTGAGGTTATACCTACTGCAGTTCCTGAATCGTTTTGAGATGCCAATCTTTGTACTGGACCGTAATCAGCCGATGTATAATACTCAGAGATGTATCCAATTATTATCCCAACAAAGGCCCCTATGAGCACAGACCAGAACGGAGCAAAGTTCATTGGAGACAGCCAGACGATTATAAACGTAAACACACCTGTAAGGAGAGCAGCTATCCTCGTTCCATTCATCAAAGTAGCCTGCATCCCTTCGTCCCTAGAGCTGGCCCTTATAAAATAGATCCCTATGATACTTGAAAAAATCCCTGCAGCCACAATTAGGGTTGGCATAAGGATCAACCACCAATACTGATTCACCGTAACTCCGACAGTTAACCCTATCTCGTTAAGCATTGCTGCCAGGGAGGATTCAACGGTACCACCTACGCCCTGACCCACAAATAAGTAAAGTACTATTACAATTACCGAGATGATTGAGCCAATAAACGACTCAAGAAGATCGGCACCCAAGCCACCTACGTCACCAACATTATCACCAACATTATCTGCTATAGAAGCGGGGTTTCTCGGATCATCCTCTGGCAAACCCTGCTCGACCTTACCTACCAAATCGGCTCCCATATCTGCCGCTTTGGTGTATATACCTCCACCAACACGGTCAAACAACGCAACCAAAGAAGCGCCCATAGAGTAAGCACTCACTATTAGAGCACCTTTGATCAGGTTTAAATCCCTTCCCAGAATCGGACTGATTACGGGCACTGATTTTGTCTGGATATGTAGTACAGCCGGGTCAAACGCTCCCCGGAATATTGCAATTACCAAAACCAATCCACCTAAGGCCAACCCTGCAACTGATAGACCCATAACTGCACCACCGGATATTGCAATGTCAAGCGCTTTTCTAAAACTGGATCTAGCCGCGTTAGTAGTGCGACCATTGGAAAGTGTTGCAGAATTCATACCGATAAATGCAGCAGTCATGGATAAAATAGCTCCAATCAAGAACGCTACAGCAACCTGCCAGTAGAAAATGCCCCACAACAAAGCTGCAATGACAAACATAACTACGGCAAATATTTGAACTTCTTCCCGCATGAAGGTCCAGGCACCCTCTCTGATATATCTCTGAATATCCTTCATCTTGGAAGTACCCTGATCCTGCTTGGTAACGTACCGTACAAGATACCACGCGAGTAAAAGCGCTATACCGGATATAATTCCTGGCACCAGACACAAGTCAAAAATACCTAGCATTAACAAACCTCCTAAATTTTGTTAAAATTATTAAACGTACGCTTTGACCGAGAGGCAAAAACGCCCACATATTCCACTCTGCATACCACGGATAGTAATTACGTCAAGGAATCGTTAATCCTTGCTACAGTCTCTTCTCGACCGAGTATGCTTATCACTTCCTTTATCTCAGGACCTGAAGTCTTACCAGTAACTGCCACTCTCAGCGGTTTGTATACTTCTTTAAAGCTAATTGATAATGATTCTTTGACTTCTCTCACAATCTCTGAGACCGTTCCGGGGTTTAGCTCGTCTCTAGAATTAAACCTATCCGACAAAGCAGTAAGAACTTGTTGGGAGTTATCCCAATCAAGCACGTCCTGTGCTTCAGCTTCCGCCTCTATACTCTTGGAGAAGAAAATGGTCAAATCCTCTAACTTAATTAGTTCACTTAACTTGCTGATTGACGGTCTTACCAGATCCAACACTGATTGTAATTTTTCCTGGTTCATATCGACTAGCAACTCATTGTCTACATGATCAGAATGTTTCAAGTAGGGCATTGCTAACTCCGCCAACCTATCAAGTTCCACTACCTTTATATATTGACTGTTAAACCAGTCGAGTTTCTTTTTATCGAAAACCTGAGGACTATCTACAATGTTATCAAGCGAGAATCTCTCTCGAAGTTCCTCTGTGGAAAACATTTCCGTTTCATCTTTGGACGACCAACCCAATAAAGCCAGATGGTTGATCATGGCTTCTGGAAGGTAACCCTTATCCCTAAACTCTCGTACAGAAGTATCACCGCTCCTCTTACTCAATTTTGACTTGTCCGGCCCTAGTAACATTGACAAATGACCGAACTTGGGTCTTTCGAATCCCAGTGCATTGTATAAAAACAACTGCTTGGCAGTATTCGTCAGATGGTCTTCTGCTCTCAAGACGAAGCTTATCTCCATCAGGTGGTCATCGAGCACGCAGGCAAAATTGTAGCTTGGGGTTCCGTCAGATTTTAGTATTACAAAATCACCAGTGGTCAAGCTTTCAAACTCGACATTACCCTTAATTTCGTCAGGCACGACTACGTGTGGTTGTTGCTCTGGTAATTTAAATCTTATCGTGGGCTTTCTTCCCTCTTCGCGGTATTTTTCTTGCTCCTCTTCTGTCAAGTCTCTGCACTGCCCATCGTAGATTGGAGGGCGGTTTTCCTCTCTAGCTTTCTGCCTTCTTTCTTCCAGTTCTTCTTCGGTACAAAAGCAATGATAAGCCTTGCCTTCATGAACCAATTTTCTTGCGTAACGTTCGTATATCTCCAACCTATCGGACTGTCTGTAGAACTCGTCCCACCTTATGCCTAACCAACGAAGATCCTCTTTGACGCTTTCAGTATACTTTTCAGCTGATCTTTTCTTGTCGGTATCTTCAATTCTAAGAATCAATTTTCCGTCATGTTTTTTAGCATACAACCAGTTAAACAACGCTGTTCTTGCTCCGCCTACGTGAAGCCAACCGGTCGGAGAAGGAGCAAAACGCACTCTCTTAGTCTTCACAAAAGTTTCCTCCAAATATTTCTATCAACTGCTGCCGAACTATCTTATCTATTATAGAGGCAAACCAACAAAGTGCAAATTGTCCGAAGGATTTCATCTTGACCGGTTCCAGGCAATACGGTCTATCAAAGACCAACAACCTGTGCCTTTATATCCTCGATCTCATCTCTATAAGCGGCCGCTTTCTCGAACTCGAGTCTATCTGCTGCCTTCTGCATGGATTTTTCCAACTTTTCCACCAGCATAACTAGTTCATCTTCATCCATGACTTCTATTTCATCGTCAGCAAAAACCGGTACCTCTTCTGTGGACTCAGGCTCGATAAGCTGAGCGATATCCGTTATATCCTTTTTGATGGTCTCTGGTTCAATACCATTTTCCTCGTTATATTGAATTTGAATCTCCCGCCGCCTGTTGGTCTCATCTATGGCTCTTTTCATCGAATCCGTCATCCTATCAGCATACAGTAAGACTTTACCCCTAACATTTCTCGCTGCCCGACCCATGGTCTGAATTAACGAGGTGTCTGACCGAAGAAATCCTTCCTTATCAGCGTCGAGAATGGCGACGAGCGATGTCTCAGGCAAATCCAGCCCTTCACGTAACAGATTAATACCAACCAATACATTGAACTTTCCTTGCCGCAACTCCCGCAGTATTTTAACTCTCTCCAGGGTGTCAATTTCCGAATGCAGATATCGGGCCCTAACACCCACTTCAATAAAATAGTCAGAGAGCTCCTCGGCCATTTTCTTGGTCAATGTAGTCACCAGCACCCTCTCGTCGCGTTCGGTAACAACTTGTATCTCATTCAGCAAATCATCTACCTGATTTTCAATCGGCCGAACTTCAACCTCCGGATCTACCAAACCTGTAGGTCTAATAATTTGTTCCACTACTTGGCTACTATGCTCGTGTTCATACGGACCCGGGGTAGCTGAGGTATAAATTATTTGGTTAATCCGATCTTCAAACTCGTTGAACTTCAGAGGCCGGTTGTCCAAGGCGGAAGGCAATCTGTATCCGTGCTCCACCAGTGTTTCTTTACGAGATCGATCTCCGTTATACATACCTCCAATTTGAGGAATAGTTTGGTGCGATTCATCGACAAATATCAGGAAATCATCAGGAAAATAATCTATAAGGGTGTACGGGGGCTCTCCCGGTTTTCGATCAGTCAGGTGCCGGGCGTAATTCTCAATGCCCTTGCAGTAGCCAATTTCTTCCATCATTTCTATATCATAGTTGGTTCTTTTCTCAAGACGTTGTGCCTCCAGAAGCATGCCGTTCTTTCGAAACAATTCCAGCCTCTCTTCAAGTTCCTTCTTTATCGACTGTATCGCTTCCTTTAATCGTGATCTAGACGTGATAAAGTGGGTTGCAGGATAAATAACCACCCTTTCTTTTTCTTTCATCTTTTTACCTGTCAAAGAATCCACCAGAGTGATTTTCTCAATGACATCCCCGAAGAATTCTATTCTGACAGATTCTTCCCCGTAGATGGGGATTACTTCAACCGTATCTCCTCTAGCTCTAAAGGTTCCCCGGCGCGGATTAACGTCGTTTCGGGAATATTGAAGGTCAACCAGGCTACGCAATAATTCATCTCGTTCCAGATGACTCTCCAGGGTCAATGGTCTGGCCATGTCTGCATAAGTACTGGGAGAACCAAGACCGTAAATACAGGAGACACTAGCCACGATTATTACGTCTTCCCGCTCAAGAAGGGCTGAAGTGGCTCGATGCCTGAGTCTATCTATCTCATCATTTATCGATGAATCCTTTTCTATGTAAGTATCAGTCTCTGGCACGTAGGCCTCGGGTTGATAGTAATCATAATAGGATACGAAATAGTGAACCGCGTTGTTAGGAAATAGCTCGTTAAATTCGTTCCACAATTGAGCTGTCAAGGTTTTATTATGCGCAATAACTAATGTAGGCTTTTGCACCCGATCGATAATATTGGCCATAGTGAACGTTTTGCCCGTCCCAGTCGCACCAAGAAGGGTTTGGTGCTTCATGCCATTTTTGAGGCCCTGGGTGAGTTGATCAATTGCCTGAGGCTGATCCCCCTTCGGCTCTTTGTCAGTTTCCAGAATAAATCTCTCACTCATATCAAGCATATTTTACCGAATAACCCCCCTTGTATCAGCCACCAAAAGGTATCAAGATACTGTTTTAGACCCAGATTGATCAATCCTAACCCCATGGTTAGAGGATATTTGTCGATCATAAAGTAAACTTGGTAAGCAAGAGTGGGTCCAGCACTTATTTGAGGATAAGTGCATGGTTGTGGATAGGTACCGTACTTATCTAGGGTTGTCCTGGATTAATTATGGTGAATTACTGAATCCAATGTGGGCAACTGGAATAAGTGCTGGGTTTGGTCGCGAGATCAACTTGAATTAGACGGCTTAGTTTCACCCACTGTGTCAATTACCCTGCCCAAGGGACGCAAGGGACGGGGTAATTGACGTAAAGGTTGGCCGCAGGAGAGAAAATTACACGGTTTAGCAACCACTAAAATAGGAACTAAAACACTACTATTTTAGCTTAAACTATGCTATAGAAGCCGATTGTCCTCATAGTCCAGATGTTCCAGGCCCTTACTGGTGATTTTTCTACCCTGGGTAGTGCGTTCGATAAAACCTTTCGTCAGTAAAAATGGTTCGTAGACCTCTGAAATCGTATCCTTTTCTTCGGACAGGGCTGCAGAAATCGTATCCAGGCCCACCGGGCCCCCACCAAATTTCTCAACTATTGTTCTCATTATTCGTCTATCCAGCTTATCCAGGCCACTGTCGTCTATACCCAACATCTCCAGAGCATCTTCAGCAACCTCACGATCGATAAAACCGTCGGCTCTTACCTCCGCGTAATCACGGGCGCGTTTCAGTAATCGGTTAGCAATTCTCGGAGTGCCTCTGGATCTTTTAGCTATCTCATTGGCCCCGCCTTTGCCGTCGCTGATTTCGACATCCAGGATGTCTGCACCTCTTAACACTATCTTTTCTATCGCTTCAACATCGTAGAAATCGAGATGTAAAACAACCTCAAACCTATCACGCAAAGGCGAGGTAAGCAAGCCTGTTCTCGTGGTTGCTCCTATAAGGGTAAAAGCTGGAACATCCAGACGAATAGACTGAGCACTGGGTCCTTCCCCAATCACTATATCTATCTTGTAATCCTCCATGGCTGGATACAGCACTTCCTCTACATTACGTCTCAACCTATGTATCTCATCAATAAACAAAATGTCGCCGGGGGCAAGGTTGCTCACAATGGCCGCCAAATCACCAGGTTTATCTATAGCAGGGCCAGAGGTGGTCTTAATATTCACGCCCATCTCATGCGCAACAATGTGGGCCAGTGTAGTTTTACCCAATCCAGGAGGACCATGAAACAATATATGGTCTACGGTCCCACCTCTGTTTAAAGCAGCCTCCAGGAGTATGGACAGCCTTCGTTTCACGTCAGTCTGACCTACAAAGTCATCAAGTCGCTTTGGCCTTAAGTTGACTAAATTCCTGTCTTCCGGTTTGCTATCAGCACTAACAGTTCGTTCTTCTTCAGAATTCATAACTAAATTATTGTAAACTCCACAACCGCAATCCTGCAACTATTTTATACAATTATACCGCTTACGCTGCCGGTGGTTTTTCAGGCAAGCTAGAAATTATTGAATTGTCACTTCAACCTAATAACCCGAAATTGACCCAGCCCTTTTATACAATCACTCACTTGAGGAGACTAACTTGGTTAAATCAAACCAAAGCCTTTCCTTTTAACTTTGCCTAACAGGTTACGCACACGATAACTTTGCCCAGGTTCATATATCAATTGGGTGCTGGACAACTCCCTATTCTAAAATTAAACATAAGGCTAACCACAATTTTTCAATAAACATGTAAGAATTGCTCAACCTAGGTTCAATCAATTTTGAATTATCCCCCCCACCTAGCTATAATTACTCGATAAAATCGTATGCAAAAGCCCCATATTTATACGACATTCAAAACTTACCAAAACTCACCTAAATGTGAGGAAAGGACTTATTGATGAATAGACTAAAAGAGGTCGAAGACGTCATCTCTCGTCACAGCACGTTTTTGATTGGTTCACATAGAAGTCCAGAAGCGGATGCAATCGGAAGTCAACTAGGTTTAAGCAGAGCACTTCGTCAACGCGGGAAGAAAACAGTGTTAATAAACGTCGATGGCGTGCCAAAAGATCTAGCTTTTTTAAAAGGATCCGATTCCATCCGAAAACCTGAAAACGTTGATAAAGACGAACTTTCAGCCGTTGAAGTAGGAATCGCGGTCGATTGCAGCAATTTAGACCGACTAGGCGACCAAGGCAAGAATTCTTTTCGTGGTTTGCCTATCATTAACATCGATCATCACCAGGATAACTCGAACTTCGGAGATGTGAATTACGTAAAACCGGTTGCGGCAACGACCGAGATCATTTCAGACTTACTCGACTACATGGGCCTGAACATAGATGCTCCACTGGCTACAGCCTTGTACGCTGGAATTATCGCTGACACTTCAGCATTCAGAAACGATAATGTCAACGCCGCATTAATGGAAAGATCTGCAAAACTATTAAAGGCGGGGGCGGATGCTCGGTCAGTGATAATAAATCTTTACGAAAGTGAACCTTTCTCAAAACTAAAACTATTAGGAGAAGTCTTATCTAACGCCGAGTTCGAAGAGGGAATAGTCTGGACTAAAATCAGTCCAGAACTGTTAAAAAAAGCAAATGCAACCCCGGGAGACACAGAAGGTATAGTGGGAACTTTGAGGACTACCAATAATGCCAAAGTAGCGTGTGTAATGAAAGAATTACCAGACAGTAGGGTTAAGGTTTCATTAAGGTCGAAAAATGACATCGACGTAAGTAAGGTCGCCGGCAAGTTTGGAGGGGGAGGGCATAGGGTAGCTGCAGGTTGCCTGGTCAACGGGGATCTCGATAGCGTAGAGAAAAAAATCTTAGATGAACTAAAACAACATCTAAATGAATAATTCTTACTCCGGCACCCTCGCATTAACTATAGGCACATTTGACGGCATTCATCTCGGGCATCAATCGTTGCTAAAGACAGCAAGAGAAATTGCCATGGAAAGAGAAATCACCAGTGCGGCTTACACCTATCTCTTGCCACCAAAAAGACATTTTCACGGTAGAGAACCAAAATTACTATTACCGCCCGAAAAAAAGATCTCGATGTTAGAACAGTACGTAGATAAAGTCATCATTGGGGATTTTGACGAAGTCAAGGATCTTCCTCCAGAGAGGTTTATTGAAACAGTTTTGGCCGAGGATCTTCAAGTTAGCGCGGTGGTTATTGGCACTGATTGGAGATTTGGTAAGGGAAGAACTGGATCAGTACAAACCTTAACCGAAATGGCGGATGAGAGATATACCGTTCACCCAAAACAACAACTCACGAAATACGGAAAATCGATAAGTAGCACATGGATAAGAAAGGAGCTTAAAGAAGGCAACATCACCCTTTGTCGCGAGCTTTTAGGTAAACCTCCTAGCATTTTTGGGGAAATTATCCGCGGGGATAAAATAGGAACGGACATAGGATTTCCCACAGCGAACTTAAAAATTGACGAGCGGGTCCTGTTGCCGAAAGCAGGTAGCTACGCTACAGTTGTGAAACTAGATTCAGAGGAGTTTGGAGGGGTTAGCTACATTGGCACAAGACCGACCTTCGAAAAAAACCAAACCCAGTTTGAGGTCCACATATTTGACTTCGACGACGACATTTATGATCAAGAAATAGAGTTGAAGCTCATGGAATTTATCTCCCCGAGTAAGAAATTCGAAAAAACCAAACATCTACAAAGAGCCATCCAAGATATCGTCAGCAAAGCAAAAGATATACTGGTTAACAAAGTGAGGAATATATAGGTAAAGATTTGACCAATCAATTTTCGAGGAGGTAGCTATGGCAACAAAATGGCAAGAGCATGTAAAACACGAGTTCATCAGAACGGACAGAAATTTTACGGAGAAACTTCCCATAAATTCTATCGACATATCGACATATGGTTTGATAAGCGAGGCCACCACATTCGTGCCTGTTAGAATAAAAGGGGAAATTCACATTCAGCCCCTAAAGGGTGGCCTAACTGAACTTCGAAAAGACTTACAACAATCTCCACGGCCGGGTGGAGGTTTCGAGGTTGACCAGGCGCTATCCACTCTAGCCCAGTTTGCGGAGGAATGGGAAGAGGAAATCAAGAAAAAAGATAAATGGTCGGAGATGGTTGAACTTGCCGAAGCAGATAATTCTATAGTCGACCAATCCCAAATTCTTGAAGAAAACAAACAGAACACCGGCTTCCTATCAAAACTACGGAACATATTTAAGTCACAATGACACAAGTTGACCTGGACCCTCTATTTGACCACCATCCTTATGCCCAATATATACTAGAAAAGTTGTCGGAGGTTGGCTATCAAGCCGTGATCGTAGGGGGAGCAATAAGAGATCTTCTACGGGGAACGCTTGAAGATGACTACTCATTTAGTCCCGCAGACACGGACATCGACATTGCCACCAGCGCGCATACATCTGAGGTCAAAAAACATTTTCCCAAGTTTGATTTCGTGGAAGTAGGCAAGAGATTTGGAGTATTAATCGTTATTGCTCCGGACGATCAACAATACGAAATTGCTCACTTTAGAAGCGAATCCGACTACGATGGACGTCACCCGGGAGAGGTCAAATTGGTTAACTCATTAAAAAAAGACGTCTCCAGAAGGGACTTCACAGTAAATGGATTAGCTGTAACTCGACAGGGAGAAGTAATAGATTACGTAAACGGAATCGAAGATCTACGAAAGAAAATCATCAGGGCGATTGGAAATCCCATTGACAGATTCCAGGAGGACTACTTAAGGCCGCTTAGAGCAATTAGAATATACTGCGATATAGGAGGTGAAATAGATCCCGACACTTATCATGCGATTGAACGAGTTGCCAAAAACATAAGGACTATCTCTTGGGAACGGATTAAGACCGAACTATTCAATATACTGGCAACATCTAATTCTGCCACTGGGCTTAGACTTTGTAAGGACACAGGTTTACTGCCGGAAATCTTGCCCGAAATGGCGAAAAATGAGGGGATTCCTCAGCCGGAGAAATACCATCCTGAAGGAGACGTACTCGAACACAGTTTCCAAGCTCTCGAGGTTGCAGACAAGCTCAACTACCCGCCGCTGATCAAGCTAGCCATATTTATTCACGACGTCGGTAAGGCACAAGCCTATTCTCATAACGATAAACAACATCTGGGAGGCCACGAACTCATTGGCAAGAAATTGACCGCTGAAATAACCTCGAGACTACGACTATCAAATAAAGAAGCGGATAAGATCGAGTGGATTGTGGGCAATCATATGAGGGCATCTATCCTTCACAAAATGAGAAAAGCCAAGCAGGTAAAGCTCGTCCGTCACAATCAGGACAAAGACTATTCCATAGATGAACCACAAAATCGGTTCCATTACTTTTTTGGCCTCTTACAAACCGTCATCGCTGATAGCGAGGCAAGTGCGCACAAGGAGAAAGGCTGGTTGCCAGCGGTAGATCAATTCTCCAACCTGCTACCACATCTACAAGAATTGGAAAACCTGGGCACTGCCAGAAAACTTATCAACGGAAACGACCTTAAACGATTAGGAATGGAAGAGGGTCCTCACCTGGGAGATGTCTTAAAAGAGGTCCATGAGCTAATCTACGCCGGTAAGATAGATAGCCACGATGAAGCGCTGGCCGTAGCAAAACAAAAAATTAATTAACCAGCATCCTACACAACTAGCGCGCTTTTCAGGTTCAGCGCGTATGTATCTCGATTACATCCCCATCCATTAAGACGTGATCCTGGGCAACTTCTTGGCCATCAAATTTCCCCGATCCCCATATTCTGACGTAGTCGAGTTGTTTGACTAGTTCTCGATGTATAGATTTAACAGCCTGAATAACTGTGCTTTCCTTGTCCAACAAATACGGCTCCTCTAGATCAGGTTGCTCTCCAGGTTTTTTCGTGTAAACCCTTATCTTTTGTAGACCGTGAAATATGGTTTCCGAAAAACTTTCTAGGCTACTCTCATTCAGTATGGAAACAGTAATCGCTGGAAGTTCTGCAAATTCCTCCAATTTGTTTATGTGATCCTTACGTTGAAGCTCATCGTCCTTTGTAACAACGATTAAACCCTTCCTGTTAGTTCTACCTATCTCGTCGATCGCGAAGTCAGCATCAGGAGCGAACAAATAGATTCCCTCGGCTGAAAATATTTCAACGGATTGTCTCAATTGTTCAATTGGCCGGTCAACTGAGCCATCTATCAAAAGTAGTACCAAATCTACCTTCCTAATAAGATTAAAAACCCAACTTTCCACATGCTCGCCCGACAGCGGCGGGGTATCAATTAATTGAATCTGTACATCTTGGTAATCCAACATCCCGATAGTAGGCTCGTAGGTTGAAAATGGAAAATCTGCAACTTGAGGAGAGGCGTTGGTCAACATATCCAATAACGCTGACTTCCCAGTGTTTGCCATACCACTTAACACCACTTGCCCCGCCCCTTGGGACTCAATTTGGTCAGGAGTCTTTGCCCTGGTCGGACCTTTTTTCTTTTTCGAACTCTTCTTAAGCTGGGATATCCTCCTTCTTATGTCTGCCTCTATCTTATCAGTTCCCTTATGACTAGGTAATAAAGATAGCATACGTTGAAGCGCTTCAATTTTGTCGTGCTTAGAATCCGCATTTCGATATTCTTCTTCAGCTTCTATATACTCTGGCGGTAAATTCGCAGGCATAAAAAACACCTCTCCAACCTATGATAAACCATATTGAATGTTACTAACCAAATAGAAAGATGACAAACCATTTGCAAGTTCCTTAGAAAAGGTTTGAACTAATAACAGTTATGTACTAGTATTCATTATAGAAAGGACAAAATTCTATGTTGATGACAAATACATAGTTTAACCTTATCATCTAAAATAAGGAGTGATTTCAGATGAGTGCAAGAGATGCATTAAGAAGAGTGCAAGGCTGGATGGAGGAGTTCGGTGAAACGAATCCAGAAAGTATGGATGGATTCCAATGTATGATGGATGCAATTGAAAAAGAGGACGTGTTGTCAGCTAAAACGAAGGAACTGATCGCAATAGGTACTGCGATTACCGAGAAGTGTGAATGGTGCATAGCCTTTCATGTAAACAATGCCCTTGAAGCAGGAGCTACAAAAGAGGAAATCAGGGCAGCTGCTTGGGTAGCCGTGTTAATGGGCGGAGGACCGGCGTTAATGCACGCGGGTTTGGTATTGGAAGCCCTCGAAGAATTAGAGTAAGGATCCTATTAGTAGGAGTTAATCTAACGCCTAAATATAACTTTACCTCTGGGTGGTGTACTTGGATACAGTAAACAAAAAACCAAACGTAGTAATCATTGGAGCAGGGCCCGGCGGCTACACAGCAGCCATACGGCTTGGACAACTTGGCATGAATCCTGTAGTTATTGAAAAGGAAAAGGTTGGCGGTGTATGCCTAAATTGGGGTTGTATTCCAACTAAAACAATTTATAGTACAACAGAACCATTAGCCAAATTAGATTCGTGGAAAAAGCGAGGAATAGAATTTAACCAGCCCAAAATATCCTTATCAGACGTAACAAAGCATCAATCAAAAATCGCAAATAAATTAACAGACGGTGTGGAAAAGCTCATCAAAAGCAATGGAGGCACGATACTGTACGGCAAAGCTGAAGTAACCACCGGACCGAAAGTGATAGTCAAAAGGATCGGAAAAGAAGAGATAACCCTTGAACCTAATAATTTAATTATTGCTTCTGGATCAATACCCATTGAGCTTCCGGAGTTCGTTTTCTCTCAAGATGGGATTTGGGACTCAAAAACCGCGGTAATGCCCCCGGAGACCCCGGAGAAACTAGTTATTTTAGGAGCAGGCGTCATAGGATTAGAAATGGGGACTATATACAACAGACTGGGCAGTGAAATTAAGATACTAGAAATGCAAGATTCTATTCTGCCCACTTTAAACTTAGATAAACGCATTGCTTCCTACTTGAACAGGTCTCTAAAGAAATCCGGTATTGACATTTATACCAGCACCAGAGCAAAAGAACTACAAACTGTGGAAGAGAAAAAGATGGTGATTGGGGAGAAAGACGGAAAAGAAGTCTCGATACCCGCGGATAGAGTTTTAGTAGCTGTGGGAAGGCGACCTAATTTGGATTTTATCGACGATCAACTCGGTCTGGAATACAACGAGGGGTTTATAGAAACCGACGCAAGCTGCTTAACGAGTATAGAGAACGTGTATGCAATTGGGGATATAGCAGGTGGTCCCATGCTCGCTCACAAAGCCTCCAAAGAGGCTTTAATTGCTTCATCTAAAATAACCGGCGAAAAGATAACTAATTACAAGGTCGTTCCATCTGCGGTATTCACTGACCCGGAATATGCGCAGGTCGGAATGTCCGAAAGAAAAGCAAGACAGAACGGATACGAACCAGTGATTGGAAGATTTCCACTGCGCGCATCTGGCAAGGCCGTAGCAATGGATGAAGCAACTGGAGCTATAAAATTAGTTGGAGACAAAGATACAGACAGACTGCTTGGTGGGTCGATACTTGGGCCACACGCATCAGACATGATCGCAGAACTGGCATTGTCAATAGAAACAGAGCTCACCGTCACGCAAATCGCTGAAACCATCCATCCTCATCCCACGTTGTCCGAGGCAATCATGGAAGCAGCAGAAAACGTGCATAGCCGGGCTATCCACACCAGTAACAGATAGACAATCATTCTACGGGAGGTATAAACATGAAAACGATCATGGTGATCGCGGATGGACTTGGAGGTAGACCAGGGGATACGGAGCAGGGAACTTGTTTAGAAGTGGCCAGGACCCCTACACTGGATAAACTAGCTGAGCGGGGGTCTGTAGGGTTAATGAACCCAATAAAACCTGGAATAAGACCAGGGAGTGATACAGCCCATTTATCTTTGTTTGGATATGATCCCTATAAATATTATACCGGTCGGGGCGTGTTCGAAGCAGCAGGAATTGGAATGGAATTATCCGATAGCGACGTTAGTTTTCGGACTAATTTCGCCACCATCGACACTAACGAAAATATAGTCGACAGGCGAGCTGGAAGAATCGCTAGTCATCAAGGCGAACTGGAGGACGCCCTGGCTGATCTACACTCCGAGAAATACCCGAAGGTGAAGATTCGTTTTAAACACAGCACAGAACACAGAGGTGCTTTATCTATCTCCGGTAAAGAACTAGGAGATGACCTTTCGCCAACGGACCCTCATGAATTAGAAATACCCATACCGGAGTCACGGGGGAGAGACAAAGAATCTGAAAAGACAGCGGATATTCTTAACGAAGTCACAAAACAGGCTAGAGAGATACTAGAAGAGCATCCAGTCAACCAGAAACGAGTGGAAGAAGGAAAACTGCCTGCAAATGCAATTTTATCAAGAGGAGCAGCCAAATATCCAGATATCCCATCGATTGAAGAAACGTATGGTATTACTGCTTCAGTTATAGCCGCTGGTGCACTGTATATTGGTGTTGCAAAGGTAATTGGTATGGAATATATACCTGTGGAGGGAGCAACGGGCACCGTAGAGTCCAACATCATTAATAAAGCCAAAACTGCCCTGGAGGAGTTGAATCGTGGTAAGGATTTAGTTTTCGTCCACTTCAAAGGTACCGATAACGCTTCACATGATCACAACGCCAAGGCCAAGATTGAGTTCATTGAAAAAGTTGATCAAACCTTTGCCTGGTTCGATGACAACATAGATTGGTCTGAAACCCATCTGTCATTCGCCGGAGACCACACCACTCCCATTCAATACGGCGATCATGTAGCGGAACCAGTTCCCGTTCTTATAGTCGGCCCCAACGTAAAACTAGATACAGTTAATGAATTCAACGAGTATTCTTGCGTGAAAGGAGGTCTCAAAGTATTTAATGGCCAACTTCTACCGGTTACATTGTCCTATAGCAACAAGCTAAAAAAATTCGGTGCATAATAAGGGCTTTGCCAAACTTAAGCAAATCCCCGAACTCAACTGTGAAGTATTCAAAGGTTACAGATCAGGATAGCAGGATTATCAGGGAACAGCTCGGTCGAGAGCCAAAGGGTGTGCTGGGGATTGCCGAGAGATGCAGATATGGTTATCCCACTGTCCTCGTAACCAAGCCGTTGATAATTCACTCAGAGGAGAACTATGAGGTCTTCCCAACGTTATATTGGCTCAGTTGTCCGAGGAGGAACAAAAAACTTGCTGAAATAGAAGCGACTGGTTACATCGAGAGACTCGAAGGGGAACTAAATTCTAACGAAAAACTGAGGTCAAAATACAAGAAGGAAGAACAAAACTATTTACGGTCCCAACAAAAATTGTTGTCCGAGGAGGAACAAAACTTCGTTGATAATCATCAGCTTAACCAATCTTTAAACAGAGGTATAGGTGGTATCCAGAATAGCAAACATATAAAATGCCTGCATCTTCATGTTGCTCATAATTTAGTAACCGAGAACTGTATAGGAAAAATGATAATGGATCGATTTGACCTAGAGGATTGTCCCAAGGAAGATGTAATTTGTGAAAAGTTCCTTAATGAAGAAGGCTCCTAATCTTCGCCCGAGATCATTGAAACTTCTATTTTGAGCTGTTAATCCTTGTCGGGTCTTTTCAGAACTAGATATTCTCTCTTTTTGCCCTTGCGCCACTCCCGCTCCACCAGGTGCAAATTATCAGCAAGCACGTTCAACCCATTATCGATACTCTTACCGCGAAATATTACAGGTACAAATTTTTTGCTGATACGGACTATATTTGGGCCCATCTTCCGAGCAAGTATTACATTAACGGCTTCCTCCGCAAGGATCTCGGAAACCTCTCGAGCCTTATGGGGATCACCATGAGTGACATCCTCAATTTCTTCTCTAGAAGTATTTCTTACCTTTTTAACTAGCTCAGCGTCAAAATCATCTAAATGAAAAATATAAAAGTGCTCGGATTCACCAAAATGGTCATCGGTCAATGAATCACCATCTGTTGTCCCACAGGCCACAATAAACCTCATCTCGCTTTTCCTCCTAAGACTATCTACGCCTGCGATTGCCTTTGTTAAGCCCCCGTCCTCTTCCATCCCTGTTGCCACCGCCCCTCCCAGAGCCTGGCCCCATATTTGTCCGGTTGAATCGGCCTCGTAAACTTGGATTTTCCGAGTTGGGCCGAATCATATCGAGCGGGCAAGCTTCAAAACAATCGCCGCACCTGGTGCATACCGAATTATTTATTTCTGCCTGACCATCGTTCATGGTAATTGCGTCAACAGGGCAAGAGTCTATACAAACCTCACATCCCTCACATCCATCTTTTACCCAAGGCATAAGTTACCTCCCGAAAATCGAACAAATTATCGGCTAATGTAGTACTCGATTAGGCAACTCAATGAAACCAATTCGAAGTTCATTAACCTACGTACAACCACGAATCAACGTGTAATGTCGAAAGTCTACTAATTAGGTGCTAGATACACTCTTGCCACTTAAATTGAACCCTCAAATAACCTAACTTATTATGGTCAAATGCGAGAACCGCGCAATTTAGGCAACGCAAAAAGTAGACCAAATCTGGCCGAAACACGTATGTTTGTCAAGAAAATATCCAACTGAACTTAAACATCGGTATGATTTTAAGAACAACTCGCTTCTATCTCCAATAAATTCATCCAAATTCATGAATCCTGCATTAAACAGGAAGTCAAGAACCCCGCACTCAATTCGGAACTAAAGTTGTATCTGTTACTGGTTCAAGTGAGCAGGGCGAATTGAGTGCTGGGCTAATTCTGGTTAAACAAGATTTAACCAACAATCTATCAGGCAAATTGAAGGAGGTAAGACTAAAGATTTTTCCTCATTGCAACACGTTTTGCGAATCAAGGCGAAAAGCTCTGACTCAAATCCAACACCTGACAATTGTGCAACTCCAATAATCTCTTATAATAATTGAAGCCAGTTGCTTTAGCCGTTTTAAACTTCGTAAACACAACAGCAGGTGAATTGAATGATCGACAGTTCAGAATACTTAGATCAGATAAAAAAGTTAACCAGGAAAGCCGGTAATGCATTAATGGAGTTCTACAAACAGGAATACAGGGTCACTAAAAAAAAAGACAATAGCCCTGTCACCGATGCAGACCTCAGATCTGAAGAGATACTAATTGAAGAGTTAAGCTTTACTAAATATGGAATCATTTCTGAAGAGACCGGTTTAATAGAAGGGAAGGATAATAGCGCGTTTTGGGTAGTTGATCCTTTAGACGGTACGCGGGATTTCATTGATAACACAGGTGAATTCTCAGTTATGGTGGGACTGTTACATGAAGGAAACCCAGTTCTTGGCGTAGTGTACGCACCGGTTACCAACAAATTATGGTACGCGACGAAGGGTTCCGGAGCCCATTTATTTCAAAATGGCCAACAGAAACAAATAAAAGTCAACAATAAGGAATCTTTAGATTATTTCAAGGTGATTGCAAGCCGTAACCACTTTAGCTCAGAGGATAAAGCAATAGTGAACCAGTTGGGGATAAACCGGGTAGCCAGGATGGGGAGCCTGGGAATAAAGTTCTGCTCGATTGCCGGAGGAAAGGCTGACTTAACTTTCTATACGACTGACCGATTAGGCATATGGGACTGCTGCGCACCGCATGCCATACTGGAAGAAGCTGGTGGAAAAATATTGGACACAGACGGCAATCATCCCAAATACGATCTTCAAAGGCAACGAATGAATGATGGAATTGTTGGAATCGGTAGCAAAGTTGAACCCGTAAGCAAGCAAGTCATTCACGCCTTGGGATAGGCACTTAACTCACACGTTAGGTTTACTAAGGGTCAATCCGGTGAGATTCACCCAGATAGAAAATCGGGTCAGACGTTCTGGGAGGTTAACTTGGTCGATTGGTTTATTTCACTAAATCCAGTAACTCAAGCCTTACTGGCAACGTTATTTACCTGGCTATTGACAGCAGCAGGAGCTGGCCTGGTATTCTTCTTTAAAAGCGTAAACCAGAAAGTACTTGACTTCATGTTGGGCTTTGCAGCTGGCGTAATGATTGCTGCAAGCTATTGGTCATTACTGGCTCCAGCGATTGAAATGTCATCTGATTCGCTTTTACCTTCCTGGTTACCTGCGGCGACAGGTTTCCTCTTAGGAGGTATCTTTCTGAGGGTGATTGACAAATTTTTACCCCACTTACACATAGGTTTCCCAAAGGACGAGGCAGAAGGAATTAAAACCAGTTTGCATAGAAGTGTCTTGCTCATCATGGCGATTACAATACACAACATACCGGAAGGGCTAGCGGTTGGAGTCGCTTTCGGGGCACTAGCTACTGACTTACCATCTGCTTCCCTAGGTGGAGCAATAGCCCTTGCGATTGGTATCGGTATACAAAACTTTCCTGAAGGGACTTCCGTATCAGTACCCTTAAGAAGAGAAAATTTCAGCCGGTTAAAAAGCTTCTGGTACGGTCAGCTTTCGGGAATCGTTGAGCCTATTGCTGGTGTGTTGGGGGCTATAGCCGTTATTAGCGTGCGGCCGCTTTTGCCATACGCCCTGGCCTTCGCGGCTGGAGCGATGATCTTTGTCGTAATCGAGGAACTGATACCCGAAGCACAACTAGAAAAACACGCTGACGTTGCCACTATGGGTGCTATGCTGGGATTCACTATAATGATGACCTTAGACGTAGCCTTTGGCTAAAGTCACCTCAAGCAAGAGCTACAAGATCCGTTCAATGATAAAATTAACGTCAATCAACCTAACGCGACAACAAAATTAATTGCAAACTGTTATGTGGGCTTTCCCCGCCCTTCCGTGCGGAGCTTATATACAAACAATCTAGTACTAACAACCACTTGCTTAGAAAACGAAAGACCTGCACCTTGCGAAGTTTATTTTGCCTGATTCCCGAAATCCTGTTATCCTTAACTAGTGTTGAGCCAACGACGGAATCTAAAGACCTCAAAGGTGAGAAAGTGGTTGGAGCTATCAAAGCGTTGTCGAATTTACCGGTCATGAGCTTGGCAACCGCAACAAAAGCATACGCGTTAAGATCAGCCAGCCTGTTGAAGGTCTATGGACCGAGGAAAGACCCTTTATGAGACTTTATTACTATCAGGCAGAGATTGGGATTATTAAAGAAAAAAGTTTAACAGATCTTCAAGACAAACACGACCGGGAGAGAGGATTGTTCTGGATAGATGTCGAAGGGAGTGAATTCGAGACCGAGGTGAATAAGGTTGGAAAAGTACTCAATCTGCATCCTCTGACGATCGAAGACACCTTAACACCAGAGAGTAGACCGATCATGGACACGTTCCCAGATTATCTTTATATACTGGCGAGAGTACCTCCTGAGGACTGGGAAATTGGCGAAATGGACACTTCTCAGCTTTCACTTGTGATAAGCGGTGATTATCTGCTGACTTTTCACAGGAAAAACCTTCCTCCAGTAGAAAAAATAGCGAAAAGAATCACAAATTACCCCCAACGCTACTTTGAAGGTGGAATTGACTACCTTAGTTACCGAATTTTAGATCAACTAGTTGATAATTACTTTCCCGTCCTTGATAAACTGGAAGAGAAAATCGAGCGAGTAGAAGACAAGGTTTTAACCGAACCCGACGAAGGATTACTGACCCAAATCACGGACTTACGTTCTGATTTAATTGAAATTCAACGAGCAACAAGTCCTCAACGAGAGATGGTCGCGAAGTTGTCCCGGCCAGATACCCCCTTCATAGACGATGAGAGAAAGATATATTTTAGGGATATTCAGGATGACCTGGCAAGAATTTCCGATCTACTTACCAATTATCGAGAGCTAATAGGTGGAGCAAGAGACACCTACATGACCGTAATATCCAATCGAATGAACGAAATAATGCAGACACTTACCATAGTAGCCACCATATTTATTCCCCTCACATTCATCGCCGGGGTCTACGGTATGAACTTCGACTTCATGCCTGAACTGGGCTGGGAATGGGGATATTTTGGTGCGCTTGGAGTAATGGGGACAACTGCGTTGGGGATGATTTACTACTTCAAGAAGGAAGATTGGTTTTAGAGGTGCCTCCATCAGTCAAAGCCCTGGAGTCGTGCCGTTCCCACTGGACCCTGAATTTTGGAAATTCCATAGCCTCTTCCTCAAACCTGTTCAGCAATTTCTCCCTTATCTCACATCGGAGATTCCAAGCAGAAGACGGATCATCAGCCCAAGCCACTGCTCACAGTTTAATCGTCTTCTCGGTAAAATCCATTACCTGAACTCCGGGCTCACCTTCGCCATTCCAATACTCACTATCGATTACAGCTTCCTTGATCCAATCTCTAACTTTGGCTACACCAGTGCCGTAATCCCCTTACTACTCACCCAGAAAGCAGTACTATGCACGGTTACACGCCGAGAACAGGGCCAAACTGACTTCATGAAGGACTGCCTTTCAACAAAGATGTACCTAAAACAGTAACTTACGAGTACTGGTTTCTAGTTGATAATGAGACTTGATTAGTGCACTTTGAATAAGTATCATTGTATTGCTACGCGATGACCTAATTGGGATTAACAAGGATTATGAAACACAGTGATCATGTGTTGCTAAAGCACACTGATCAAAACAACTTACAAAGATAGGTGATAGATAATGTACTCGAAAAATAAATTTACACTTTCACTCGAGTTTTATCCGCCAAGAAGTGAAGACGGGAAACGAACTCTGTGGAACACAATAGAGAATCTCCAGGTTCTTGATCCCGAATACGTCTCAGTTACTTTTGGTGCCGGAGGAAGCACTAAGGAACCTACATTCAAGGCGGTAGAGAACATCATAGAAGATTTTGGACTTAACACTGTTCCTCATCTATCCTGTCTTGGATCAACAAAAACGGAAATCAGGAAGATAATCAACCGATACCTAGAACTCGGGGTCTCAGAAATCATGGCGCTAAGAGGAGATATACCTGATAACGTCGAAGACAGAGAAAAGTTTGTCCACAGCGGGCACTTTCGATATGGAAGTGATTTAGTTGAATTCATTAACAGAAATTTCCCCCTGCTAAAGATTCACGTTGGTGCCTATCCAGAGTACCACCCGGAAGCACCCGACCCCGAATCTGACATGAAAAACTTTGCAAAAAAAGTACGCGCAGGGGCGGACACCGCAGTCACACAATATTTCTTTAACAATCAAGCCTACTACAAATACGTCAACGATCTGCAATCCCTTGGCGTAGACATACCGATAGCGGTGGGCCTAATGCCAATCACAAATTATGGTAAAATCAAGCAGTTTTCTCAAATTTGTGGTGCTGAAATACCCCTGTGGATAAAAAAGAGAATGGAAGCCTACTCCGGAGACCCTCGTGCACAAAAGGAATTTGGGATTGAAGTTGCCACCAGACAAGCCGAAGAATTGATTGAGAGCGGAGTTCCCGGAATCCATTTCTACACACTTAACGAGTCTGAACCGACTCTGAGAATTGCGAGAAATCTGGGGTTAGTAGAAAGAGAAATGACAGCCAGTAGCTTAAGCTAGACCACGATTCCAACTTAACCAAAATTAGCCCCGCACCTTGGGCGGGGCTAATTGACTTTTTCATATAAACCAAAAGATGTATAATCAATAGGGAAAACGGAAGTGATATCACCGAGCAATATAAGTATCTGGTGTAGGCTTGGGCACTAACTAAGGAGGTGCCAAATGGAAGACTACGAATACGTGATTGTGGGTGGTGGCCTAGCTGGTGTATCAGCAGTTAAAGGTATCAGAGAAAGAGATACAACTGGTTCAATCTTTCTGGTTGGAGAGGAAAAATACTACCCTTATCATAGGCCCCCTTTATCTAAAGAACTACTGTTCGGAGACGACACGGTAGCCGACATCTTTGTCGAAGAGGAAAGCTTCTATTCAGACCATGGAGTTCAGAATAAGCTCGAAACCAGAATAACGGATGTCGACTCGGATCAGAAAGTGATTACAGACGAGAAAGGTGTTAACTTCCATTATGGAAAATTATTATTGGCCACTGGTGGGCACACGAAAAAGCTGGACATTCCGGGAGGAGATCTAGAAGGACTCTATTACTACCGCTACCTTGAAGACTACAAAAGACTGGATGAACGTTTGGAAAAGTCAAGCAGTGCGATTGTTATCGGGGGAGGGTTTATTGGCTC